>CAYWAB010000174.1:0-5340 GCA_964456105.1 uncultured Christiangramia sp.
TCAGAAGTTGCTTTTAAGTATTTTATAACATTAAAAAATTTCCATTACACCCCGTAATACCTAAATTTGATGGAGTTTAAATACTAATCATTAAAAAATATAGATAATTATGTCTTTTGAGTTACCAAAATTAAAATATGGCTTTGATGCACTTGAGCCACATATTGATGCCCGTACCATGGAAATTCATCATGGGAAGCATCATGCTGGATATACCAAGAAATTGAACGATGCTATTGAGGGTACGGACCTTGAAGGTAAAACTATCGAAAATATCCTCAAGAATCTTGATATGTCGAATAAGGCTGTTCGTAATAATGGAGGTGGATTTTATAACCATAGGCTTTTTTGGGAAATAATGTCTCCTGACGGAGGTGGAAAACCAGAAGGGGATTTGGCTAAAGCTATAGACAAGGCATATGGTTCTTTCGAAGCTTTTAAAGATGCCTTTTCAAGTGCGGCTGCCGGACAATTCGGTTCTGGATGGGCATGGCTTTGTGTTCATGAAGGCGGAAAAGTAGAGATCTGTTCCACACCTAATCAGGATAACCCAATTATGCCTGGTGTAGGTTGCGGCGGACATCCAATTCTTGGAATTGATGTATGGGAACATGCTTATTATTTGAATTACCAGAACAAACGTCCAGAATATATTGATGCTTTTTTTAATGTGATCGATTGGAAAGAAGTTTCCAGCCGGTATGCGAAAGCAACCAAATAAAGGATAAATAGATATGCAATATTAAAGGGTCGTTAGAGCGACCCTTTTTTTATATGCTGAATTTATTCCATAAAAAAAGGCGGAAATGAATCCACCTTTTTTTGCCCCAAATCTACCATGAACTTAACCTACTTATGCTATGGTCTTATAAAGATAGATAGAAAGATCGTAGCATTTTTAATTATTAGATGAAATGCCTATAAAATAGTTAACAGGTTATTATTCAGTATTTTGAAAGTGCTTTGTGAGTTTTTAAAAATGAAGGATTATGCAGTTCATTTTTCATTTTACGGCATAAAAAAAGGCGGAAATGATCCACCTTTTTTTGCCCCAAATCTACCATGAACTTAACCTACTTATGTTATGGTCTTACTAAAGTATATAGAAATTGTATCCACACAAAGAATAATAGATAAAGTGCGTATTTATTAGTTAAAAAGCATTAAGTTAATAAGCCCTGTCTTTTTTGCCCTCGTAGAAATTCATGAATGCTCTATTCACTACCCTGTTTCCTCCGGCCGTTGGATAATTACCGGTAAAATACCAGTCGCCAAGATTTTTCGGACAGGCTTTATGCAGGTTTTCAACGCTTTGATAGATAACTTGTACTTCAGCTTCAACATCCTCAGAAGAAAGTAACCGGGAGATCTTTTCCGAGATCTGTTCATCTGTAAAAGGTTCGTAAATCTCTTTTACAAAATTCTGTACTTCACTATCGTCAAGTTCCACCTGATCCAGACATTTTTTATAAACCTTTTCAACGATGTCGTAGTTGTCGTTTTCCTTCAGCAAATCTAACGCAGCCCTAAATGCAACAAGATCTTCCAGTCGTGCCATATCAATTCCATAGCAGTCGGGATACCTTATCTGAGGGGCTGAAGAAACGACAATTATCTTTCTAGGCTTTAGCCTGTCCATCATCTTAATGATACTTTTCTTAAGCGTGGTTCCCCTTACTATGCTATCGTCGATGATGACCAGGTTATCATCTGGTTTTACCACTCCGTAAGTCACGTCATAAACGTGCGCTACCAGATCGTCTCTACTACTGTCTTCCGTTATGAAAGTTCTTAGCTTAACATCCTTAATGGCGATTTTTTCAGTTCGAAGTCTGTGCGAAAGAATTTCTTGCAGCCTAGCATCCGTTAGAGTTTCTCTTTCTTCCAGAATCGCTTCGTTCTTCTGTTTATTCAGTTCGTCTTGTGCAGCTTCTACCATTCCGTAAAATGATGTTTCTGCAGTATTCGGGATAAATGAAAAAACGGTTTTTAAAGTATCGTGATTAATGGATTTTAAAACTTCAGGCATCAGTAACCTACCAAGCATTTTACGTTCCTGGTAAATTTCTGCGTCACTACCTCTTGAAAAATAGATCCTTTCAAAAGAGCAAGCTTTTCTTTCCAGTGGTTCCAGAATCTTTTTTATAGTTGTTTCACCATTCTTTTTAGTGATAATGGCGTTACCAGGAGGGAGTTCGTGTACATCATTAAATTCTACATTGAATACTGTCTGAATTACAGGCCTTTCCGAAGCGACCACGACCACCTCATCATCCTTGTAATAATAAGCAGGGCGAATTCCCGCGGGATCACGCAGTACGAAGGAGTCTCCATGTCCCATCATTCCTGCCATTGCGTAGCCACCATCCCAGTTTTTCGAAGATTTTCGAAGAATTTTTGCAACATTTAACTTCTCGGCGATAATAGGAGAAGCTTCTACTTTTGAATAACCCTCTTTTTTCAGTTTTTTATAGAGCTTCCTCACTTCATCATCCAGGAAATGTCCGATTTTTTCCATTACCGTAACGGTATCGGCTCTCTCCTTGGGATGCTGACCTAATTCTACAAGATTGTTGAACAACCTGTTTACGTTGGTCATGTTAAAATTACCGGCCACTATGAGGTTGCGATGCATCCAATTGTTCTGCCTAAGAAACGGATGAACACTCTCGATGCTGTTTTTACCGAAGGTACCATAGCGAACATGGCCCAGAAAAACTTCACCTAAATAAGGGATATATCTTTTTTGAAGTTCAGTATTATCGGCATATTCAGGATTGGCCTTTATCTCATCATTGATTCTCTGATTTATCTGCTCAAAGATATCCTGAATTGGCTGAGCCTGATTGGAGCGAATCCGGCTAATATATCTTTCACCGGGTATGGTATTTAATTTGATACTTGCAAAACCAGCACCATCCTGTCCTCGATTGTGCTGTTTCTCCATCAATAAATACATTTTATTAACACCGTAAAATGCAGTACCGTACTTTTCCTTATAATAATCAAGAGGTTTTAGGAGCCTGATCTGGGCGATCCCGCATTCGTGTTTTAAAGCATCACTCATAGTGTAGTTTCCGTTTTTTGGAATTTATATTTTGTCACAAAAAATGCCCTGAAATTACAGGGCATTGAATTAATCTATTTGAGTTTCAAATTGTGTTAATTTTTTAAAGTCGAAGAGCCGATCTGATACTTCTTCCTCTTTTAATCCCTGCATCCTATGTGTCCCGAATTTCTCCACGCAAAATGAAGCAAGATTAGAGCCGTATATGATCGCACTTTTCATATTTTCAAAAGAAATATCTTCTGTTCTGGCAAGATAGCCAATGAATCCACCTGCAAAAGTATCACCTGCTCCAGTGGGATCAAAGACTTCCTCTAAAGGTAGGGCAGGGGCATAGAAAATCTGCTCTTTATGGAATAGCAATGCTCCGTGTTCTCCTTTTTTGATTACTACATATTTTGGTCCCATATCTTCAATGATTCTGGCTGCCTTTACCAAAGAATACTCTCCGGATAACTGTCTCGCCTCTTCGTCATTGATGGTTATCACATCAACTTTTGCAATTACCTTTTTAAGATCCTCCATAGCATTATCCATCCAGAAGTTCATTGTGTCCAGCACGGTTAGTTTAGGAGATTTCATTTGTTCCAGTACGCTCAATTGTACTAATGGATGAAGATTGCCAAGCATCACATATTCAGCGTCCTTAAAAGATTCAGGAACTACTGGGTTAAAATCTGCAAGAACATTAAGTTGAGTCTCAAGGGTGTCCCTTGTGTTAAGATCGTTGTGATACTTACCGCTCCAGAAAAATGTCTTTCCGCCTTTTACCATTTCAATACCATCTATATTGATCCTGTTATTTTCTAGTAACTTTAGATATTCTTCCGGAAAATCTTCTCCTACAATGGATACTATCGCACTATCCACATTAAAGTGAGAGGCAGATAGGCCTATATAAGTGGCGGCACCACCAAGAATTTTATCTGTTTTTCCAAAAGGGGTTTCAATGGCATCGAACGCGACGGTTCCTACAATAAGTAATTTACTCATAACGGTTTTTAAATAATGCCGCAAATATACGGTTTGTTTTCCAAGCTATAAACTTGAATTTTCCGAGCATTATTTACTATTTGCATTCAAGGTTTGTAACCGGAATCTTCTGCGAGTTTCTTACTCTTAGAGGCATTAACCGCCAGCATATCGCATCTTTCATTTTGTGGATGGTTATTATGGCCTTTAATCCAAGTGAATTTGACGTTATGCTTTCGGAATTCTTTAAGGAATCTTATCCAGAGATCGCTGTTCTTTCGGTTGACGAAACTCTTTTTTTCCCAACCAAAGACCCAGCCTTTTGTAACAGCATCGGCCACATATTTGGAATCCGTAAAAACCATGACATTGGTTCCCGGATGTTTGAGTTTTTTTAGCCCCTCGATTACAGCAAGAAGTTCCATACGATTATTCGTGGTGAGTTTGAAGCCTTCTGAAAATTCTTTTTTATAGGGTTTTCCCACCCATTCCATTACAATGCCATAACCTCCCGGACCGGGGTTGCCTTTAGCAGCTCCGTCGGTATAGATATGGACCACAGGATCCTGCATTAGCTTTTTTCTTCTAAAAGTTTTTGAATTACTTCAGGGAAATGTTTGTATTCCAGCTCGTGTATTTTTTTCGCCAGACTTGAGGGAGTGTCATATTTATCCAGTTTTGTCGTAGCCTGGAAGATCAGTTTTCCTTCATCATACTTTTCATTTACATAATGAATACTAATTCCACTCTCCTTTTCATTGTTTGCAATTACGGCTTCATGGACTTTGTCGCCATACATACCCTTTCCTCCGTATTTTGGTAATAATGCTGGATGAATATTTATAATCCTATTTGGAAATTCTCTGAGTATTCTTCTTGGAAACAGCCATAGAAATCCAGCCAGAACAATAAGATCTGGTTGAAGGTCTTTTAATACATTCAAAATCTCGTTGGAATGATACAGTGCTTCTTTGTCGAACAGTAGAGCCTTAACATTTAAATTATGTGCTTTTCGAAGCGCACCAGCATTTCTGCTGTTGGAAAAAACTGCAACGACACACGTATCTTCTGAATTCTGGAAGTATTTTATTAAATTTTCGGCATTGGTTCCCGAGCCTGAAGCAAAAATTACAATTTTTTTTGGAGTCTCTTTGGATTTATCACTCAAAATAAGGGACTTAACATTTATTAGGATGTAAAATTAATTGGTTTCAATGAATTTATGTAAATTACAATCACATTTTTGGAGTAAAAATCGGTTTTAAAATAAAGTTTTTTATTTTTGCCACCTAATCAAAATT
>CAYWAB010000175.1:0-5273 GCA_964456105.1 uncultured Christiangramia sp.
AGGCTAAGTAAACACTTTAAATAGAAGATGATCAAATTCTTTAGAAATATCCGCCACCGACTGCTTCGTGAAAATAGGTTTACGAGATACCTAATTTATGCCATTGGGGAGATTATCCTGGTGGTTATCGGTATTTTGATTGCGCTACAGATCAATAACTGGAACGAACGGCAGAAAGCAGCAAGTCAATTAAGTGCGCATCTTTCCAAAGTAAATAATGAGCTTACCCTGAATATAAACCTTATAAAATTTCGTAAAAAAACTAATGATACTCTTATTGATTTGTTGCAAGAAAGTTTGTTCCTATTAGAGGATAAAAACCCGGAAAACCTTTCAGAATTGAATGAAACTCTGGGCGCTTTGGGCACCGATTATGATATACAGGTTCAATTACCAAACACCGAAAGTCTTATAGAACGAGTAGATTTATTTACCCATAAGAATGATAGCCTTACTACCTATCTTTTTATTGCTAAAACCATTTTAAAAGATATCGAAGCTAATAATAGATTTGTTCATGATCAATACAGTAATTCTATTGAACCTTTTTTTAACCGGAACATTAACTATTCGCAAGTGGCAATGCCCCTTCATAAAAGGGATTTAATTCAGGGTGGTCCGAAAATAGATTTTTCAGATCTGGCGAATAGTCTCGAATTGTGGAATTTGTTGACTTTTAAACTTGAAACTTGCTATTCGCAACAAACCAGATTAGAAAATATGATTTCTTTTCTCCAGGCCTTCCAAAATTATATTAACAAGCGAAAAAAAGCATGATCAAATTCTTCAGAAATATCCGCCGCCGACTGCTTCGTGAAAACCGATTCACGAGATACCTTCTTTATGCCATAGGCGAGATCATCCTTGTGGTTGTTGGAATATTGATCGCCCTGCAGAACAATAACTGGAATGAAAACCGAAAGGCAGATATAAGGGAGTGTAAGTTGTTGCAAAATATTCACATTGAATTCCAGGATAACCTGAAAGAATTAGACTCTATATCTAAAGAAGTCGATACATTAATTTTATCCCTTGAAAATGTTTTCGATCATTTTCAAGCATCAACTCAAACAAAACCTAGAGCGCAGCTGGATAGTTTGCTATCTACAGCTCTTTATTCTCCTAACTGGAGACCAAGTGAATATTTGCTCAATAATTTAGGGAATTCAGGAAGTATTTCAGACCTCAAGAATGAAAAACTTAAACTATTACTTTACAAATGGTCAAGATTGATGAACCTATTGAAAGATGTGCAGCAAAGTACAGGGGAAAAAGGTGACGAGATCATTACCTACCTGAAGAAAAATGGTTCCCTTAGAAATGTAGACATAAAAAGCGGCAATTTTAATTATAGAAGATCTTTGCTTGATACGGATAATAGAAATTTATTTTCTGATCCTGAATTTGAGAATCATATTGATGATAAGCTATTTATGGTTCGGCAAACCAGGAATCTATTAGAAGATTTAAGGGCCCTGTTAGTTCTACTCATCGCTGAAACTGCAAATTAGACTTATGATCAAATTCTTTAGAAATATTCGGCGCCGACTCTTACAGGAAAAACGAATTTCCCGGTATTTACTTTATGCTATTGGAGAGATCTTTCTGGTGGTGATAGGTATTTTGATCGCTTTAAGTATTAATACCTGGAATCAATCCAGAATAGATAGAAAAAGAGCTTATGACTATCATCAAAGGTTATTGGAGGATATGGATCGAATCATTGAAAGAAGTAAATCTTTAAATGACAGGGCCAATACTACACTAAGGGCAATTAGTCAATCTGTTTTAATTCTGGAAAATAGAAAAATATCTTCAGAAGAAGAGAGAAGTGATCTTAATTATGCCATTCTATGGTCCCCAAGATTTAATTATCAGCTTCCCGATCTATCTACCCTGGAAGAAATGAAAAGTAATGGTGATTTGAAATTGATCTACGATGTCAGATTGAGGAAAAAGATGGTCGATTTTAATGGCTATCTATATAGTGTCAAGAACGTTTTTCAAACCACAGGGGCTACCATTCAAATGAAACTCTCCTATTTTGATAAATATATCAGGTCTTATGTGGACCCAGAAAATCTCGAAGTACGGCATACTTACGATTTTGATAAAATAGCCAGTGATAATGAATTTATCAATCATTTTTCGGAACTGGCGATCCACTGGAGAGGAAGTTCCTATTTTACCGGGCAGATCACAAAACAGGCGATCGCTTTAAAAGAGGATATTGAAAAAGAGATAAAAAACTTTGATGATTAGATTCTTGAGAAAATTTAGAAATTCAATGCTGACTCAAAATCGATTTGGTAAATACCTTTTATATGCTTTAGGCGAGATCCTGCTTGTTGTTATCGGGATATTGATAGCCCTGCAGGTAAATAACTGGAATGAGCAGAGAGCTGCTAGAAAGTATGAACAAACGCTGTTAGTTGAACTGCAGGAGGCTGTTCAAAACGATATGGCCTTCTTTGGTGATCATTTACTTAACAACCGGAACGTTTTTAAAAGAGAGGGTCACCATTATTTTGAAAGAATGATCAAAGGAGAGAAAGTGGATTCCAGTAAGTTTAAAAGGTATTTTTTATGGTTGAGGTTTCCGAACACCTTCCACGTTAACGATGGGGCCTATGAAAGTATCAAATCATCGGGACTGGATAAGATTTCGAATAAGGAGATCAGAAATTTTATTACTAAACTTTACGAATTTGACCTGCCAAGATACGAGGATCTTCTTTCTTATTCTTACGACGAATTAGTGCAGGCCAGAGAAAATGAACTTTCCAAATTACTTGATACACCCAGATATAATATTGAAGACGGATTTAGCATAGAGGATCAATTGCTTGATTTTGATGTAAAAACCAATCCCCATTTCATAAGGCTTTTAGAAAAGTCGATGCAATGGGAAGAAAGTTCTTCCAGATATTATGAAAGTATGCTTGAAAAATATAGGGAATTAGATAGCCTGCTTACAGCAGAACTAAATACAAAATTACCTGCTTGATGCTTCGCTTCTTCAGACATATAAGGAAAAGGCTTATGGAACAAAAGAAAATACGCACTTATATCCTCTATGCCGCAGGAGAGATCCTGCTGGTGGTGATTGGAATATTGATTGCCTTACAGGTGAATAACTGGAATGAAAAGCGAAAAGAAGCGAATATTACCAGGGATATTCTAGAAAACCTATATGTAGATATTGAAGAAGATCTGGATAATATAGAATCATTAAAGGAAATGCTCGCTGGCAGGAAAAGGCATGCAGACTATCTTTTATCCGTTATTCATGGTACCGGGCAAAATTTGGATTCGTTAAAAATGATTCAGGCCTTAACCCGGGTAGGATGGATCCTGAACTACTCGCCGGCCTTTGCCACCTACAATGAAATTACGAACTCCGGCCGTTTATCATTGATTCAGAATGTGGAATTAAAAAAGCGCCTCGCAGACTATAAATCACAGGTAACCGATAATAAGAGAATAGAGAGCTCCTACGAATCAGGTTTAAAAGAAGCTGAACTTCTGGCACTTTCATTTTTTACCAGTCCTCCTCCAGCAAATAATTTATTTAAGGATATCCCTGAAGACGTAACCAGCATACCGATAGATCTGGATAAGATGAAAACCAACGAGGATTTCATTAATCATTTAAAACATATTTCCTATCACACTGCAACTGAGATACTTTATAAGGATAATTTTATTATTCCAAGGGCTAAAGGAATAAGGGAGGTTTTGGAAAAAGAATTAAAAGGATCATAGATGCTAAGGTTTTTTAGACATATAAGAAAAAGGCTTATGGAACAAAAGAGAATACGCACCTATATCCTGTATGCCATTGGAGAAATTTTTCTGGTGGTGATTGGAATATTGATTGCCCTCCAGGTAAATAACTGGAATACTGAAAGAGCAAATAGAGCAACTGAACAGCAGATGCTGAAGAACCTTCGGGCTGAGATTAACACCAATCTCAGAGAATTAGAACGTGATCATGACCTGAATACGCGGTCATTGGACGCCTGGTATCAGCTACTGGAGGAAGGCCGTATGAACTATTCACCTGAAAAAACCGACAGCCTAATTGGACATGCCTATAATTTTGCCACTTACGATGCCCGTTCAGGAGTTATGGATGAGATTATTGCTTCAGGAAGCCTTCGTCTGATTAGAGACGAAAAGCTTAAGTTTATGATCAGTCAGTGGTCCGGTGAGATGAACGACCTTCGTGAAGATGTAGTAATACGAAGGGATTTTTGGATACAGGTTATCCAACCTACATTTCAAAAGTACCTCCCGGTAAGGAATGCGGACAGGACCCAGGTTAGGACCGACTATGATCGTGAAATTAAGATTCTTCCCATAAAAGTGGACAAAGAACTTTACGATCGTTTTTTTATGTCTATGGAAGTGGATGGAGTAATCTATTTAGCCTATCTGAATCAATCTTTTGTGCATTCCAATGAGGAGAATATACATGACGACCTGAAAGAGTTTCTGGACATAGTTGAGGCAAATATCATTGATTAGATTCTTCAGACATATAAGAAAGACGCTTATGGAACAGAATAAAGTTCGCAAATACCTGCTTTATGCTTTGGGCGAAATCCTGCTGGTTGTGATTGGAATACTGATTGCCCTGCAGGTAAATAACTGGAATGAAGAGCGAAAGCTAAATAACCAAAGAAAGGCATATACTAACTCAATAATTAATGATTTTGAAAAAGACAGTATTGTTCTTCAGACTATTATTGATCAAACACGGAATGATAGTATGGTCTTTAGTTCGTTTGAAAATCGACTTAAATCCCAGCCGGTCAATTATGATACGATCCAAAGGATGTTCAGGTATGAATTCCCTTTTTATGTAAGGCCCGATTATTCTTTCAATAATAATACCCTACTATCGATAATTGAAAATCAGAGTGATATTTACCCTGTGGGTTTGGTGGATTCTCTTGTGGTACTGATAAAGTTCCAGAAAGATTTTGAGAAAACAAACGATATAATGATCAATAAATATTTTGACATGCTGAACGACAAAAACAAGTATCCTTTTGATGGCTATTTCTTTGATGGAGGTAAGGCTATCAAAGATAGTATATGGTCACAGGTCGATCAACGCGAAATGCTTGCAGATTTTCAACGACTGGCCGACTGGAAAAAAGCCTATACCATTCTTATTCTACAAAATCTGCAAGGATTGCAGAAGCTTACCGTGATACTGAAGAGAAGGCTTTATTTACTGGAAAAAACATGATCAAATTCTTCAG
>CAYWAB010000176.1:0-4828 GCA_964456105.1 uncultured Christiangramia sp.
AACCCGTGGGCACAGTAAAGAGGTGAAGATCAGGGAAGGTTATATCATTGTTACTTTCGGCTGGATATTTATGGCTCTTAGCGGAGCCCTGCCCTATGTTATAAGTGAATCCATCCCGCGGTTCACGAACGCTTTTTTTGAGACCATGTCGGGTTATACAACTACCGGCGCGTCCATTTTGAACGATATTGAAGCCATTCCAAAAGGTATTTTGTTCTGGAGAAGCCTTACCCACTGGATTGGAGGGATGGGAATCATTGTTCTGGCGATTGCAATTTTACCACTTTTAGGGATAGGGGGGATGCAGCTCTTCAGTGCCGAGTCTCCCGGTCCCAGTGCCGATAAGCTGAAACCAAGGATCACCGATACTGCCAAAAGATTGTGGCTTATCTATGTATCTTATACTCTTGCTGAAACTATTTTGCTATGGGTATCTGGGATGACATTTTTTGATGCTATAAATCATGCTTTTAGTACGCTTTCTACCGGAGGCTTCTCTACTAAAAATGCAAGTATAGCCTACTGGAATGATAATCCTGCCATACAGTATATCATTATCATTTTTATGCTGCTGGCCGGGAGCAACTTTGTTCTTAGTTATTTTGCCTTTAAAGGAAAGATCAGCAAAGTACTTCACGATGATGAATTCAAGTGGTACTTCTTCTTTATTGCGGGATTTACCGCAATTTCATCCCTTATCGTATATCTGCAGGCCGATGTGAGTCTTTCTTCCATAGATCACCCTATGGTGCTGGGAGAGGGTGAAAGTGCCTTCAGGCATTCATTGTTTCAGGTTCTGGCGGTTATAACGACCACCGGCTTTGTGACGGCTGATTATACCATGTGGACTCCTTTTCTTACCATACTGTTTTTTGGTTTGTTTTTCCTTGGGGGATCTGCTGGTTCTACGGCTGGTGGGGTGAAAGTGATGCGGCACCTTATCATGATCAAGAACGGACTGATAGAATTCAGGCGTACCCTGCATCCAAACGCGATACTTCCTGTTCGTTTCAACGGAAAATCCATCAGCAAGGAGATCGTTTTCAATATCCTGGGATTCTTTATCCTCTATATGCTGGCTTTTATAATCGGCGCGGTAGTGCTGGCCGCCTTAGGGCTTGATTTTGAAACGGCCATTGGGGGTGCGGCATCTTCTTTAGGTAATATTGGCCCTGCGTTTGGAGGACTGAGCCCTGTGAATAATTTTGATATGCTGCCAGATTTTGGAAAGTGGTGGTGTAGCTTTCTAATGCTTATAGGAAGGCTTGAGCTGTTCACGGTCTTAATAATACTCACTCCATTCTTCTGGAGAAACCGATAAACAAAAAAACCCGCTAATTAGCGGGTTTTTAAATGTATTATTCAAAAATTTTTATTCCGTAACGGCTGCTTTGATTCTTTTCAAAGCCTCTTCAATTTGATCCTCACTTGCTGCGTATGATATCCTGATACATTCCGGATTTCCAAATGCATCACCGGTCACTGTGGCTACAAGGGCCTCTTCCAGAAGGAACATACTAAAATCTGTCGCGTTCAGGATCTCATGACCTTTGATGGTCTTTCCAAAAAATGAAGAAACATTAGGGAAAACATAGAAGGCTCCTTCAGGTTCCGGAGTTACAAAACCATCTATTTCATTTAAAAGATCTATGATAAGCTTTCGGCGCCTTTTAAAAGTATCGATCATATGGCTGATCTTACTAACGGGCGCTTCCAGGGCGGTGATCACCGCCCGCTGGGCGATACAGTTTGCACCGCTGGTTATTTGCCCCTGCATTTTATTACAGGCCCTGGCGATATAGGAAGGAGCTCCAATATAACCGATCCTCCACCCGGTCATGGCAAAGGCTTTTGATACCCCGTTCACAGTGACGGTACGATCGTACATATCTTCAAATTCGGCCATGGAGGCATGTCCTCCAACAAAATTTATATGCTCATAAATTTCATCGCTTACTACGATGATATCCGGATACTTTTTCAGAACATCGGCAAGAGCTCTTAATTCTTCCTTACTGTACACCATACCGCTGGGGTTGCAGGGAGAACTGTACCAGATCATTCTGGTCTTTGGAGTAATGGATGCCTCGAGTTGTTCCGGAGTGATCTTGAAATTAGTCTCAACAGTGGTAGGGATTTCAACAGGAACACCTTCAGCCAGTTTTACAATTTCAGCATAACTCACCCAGTAAGGGCAGGGCAGAAGTACTTCATCACCGGGATTAAGTATAACCATTGCCACGTTTGCAAGAGACTGCTTGGCTCCTGTAGAAACTACAACCTGAGACCTGTCGTAACTAAGATTATTATCCCTTTTGAATTTATTGATGATCGCATCTTTTAACTCAACATAGACGTCTACTGGGGTATAGGAATTATAATTATCATTGATGGCCTGGATGGCAGCTTCTTTTATAAAGTCTGGTGTGTTAAAGTCCGGCTCTCCAAGGCTGAGCCCAATAATATCTTTTCCTTCCTCCTTGAGTTCGCGCGCTTTCGCTGCCATAGCCAGCGTTTGCGAGGTTGCCATTGATTTAATGCGATTCGATAATTTTTCCTGCATAATTCTGATAATTTAAAATTGCTAACGCAACTGTTGTTCTGCGCGTGCTTTACCATAAGGAAAAGCAGCCTCAAAGTTAAAATTTTATAAATTTCAATAGTCTTTTTTGAAAAAAAATAACCATAAAAAATACCTACTTTTGAAGCAAAATTTTGAGCAATTTGGAATTAATAAAGAAATATTTTTCGGAATTAACAGAAGAGCAGCTTTTTCAATTTTCAAAGCTGGAGGAATTATATAAGGACTGGAACCTAAAAATCAATGTGGTATCCCGAAAGGATATTGATGAACTGTATCTTAGGCATGTGTTACATTCCCTGGGGATTGCTAAAGTACAGCAATTCAAACCTGGATCAAAGATCATGGATGTTGGTACTGGCGGTGGATTTCCCGGGATTCCACTGGCAATTATGTTCCCTGAATGTGTGTTCCATCTTGTTGATTCTATTGGAAAGAAGATCAAGGTTGTGGATGAGGTAACTGAAGGACTTGGACTGCAAAATGTAAAATCTTTCAATGCAAGGGTTGAAGACCTGGACGGACAGTATGATTTTATTGTGAGCAGGGCGGTTGCTGTAATGCCAAGTTTTGTTAGATGGGTAAAGGGGAAGATTGAGAAGTCAAGCAAACATGATAGAAGGAATGGGATCCTTTATTTAAAAGGAGGAGATCTAAGCGAAGAGCTCAAAGATTACCGAACTGCGGAGATCTTTGAGCTTTCCGATTATTTTGAGGAGGATTTCTTTGATACTAAAAAGGTAGTTTATCTTCCTCTTAAATATAAGCCTTAGCCTATTCTCCAATAATTACTTTCCTGGAGTGCTGATCATCCTTTGTGAATACTTTGACAATGTAAATTGCAGAGCTCAATGGTCTTTCCACCTTAAGGCGAACGATTTTTTCAGATTGTATATCTTCAAAACTTTTGATAACCTGTCCGCTCATACTGTAAAGTTCAACGTGATCAATTTTTAGAAGCTCAGGATTACTAATTACAATTTCCTTGGTGCTTCGCAGGTAATCAACATATACTGTAGGTTTATCAGAAATAACAGGTTTGTCAGTTTCTTCTGTCTCCGATGGCTCCTGGAAAACTATTTCATAGCGATCATCAATGATTCCGGGTTCGGCTTGTGCCCTGAAAATATCTTCGGAAAGATTATGATAGGTATCCTCCTTTTTGTCATGCACAAAAATATCAATGCCTTTAAAATTCTCAAGTTTCTTAATATCGATTGAAAATTCACCCTCTTCACTGATTTTCATGCCAATGGGTAAAACCTGATCGTAATTGAAGTTCGGCACTGCCTGGATGACAAATTCGGAATCATCGATCAGCCAATACATATCTTCAGCGTTATTTTCAATAAGAGGCGCATCGTAACCCAGGTCGAATCCATTGGAAGCGTGGGCATCTGCCGTTACCAGGATCTCTCTGTGATAACCCTTTGGAGAGGCAAAATGAAGCCTGATCTTGTACCTGCTGTCTTTGGTGTATTTGGCCTGTTTTTCCTGACTTTTTGTAGGATTGCTATGCATAAGGAACTGAGAGTCATTAGTACTCTCCTTAACGAAAGCTCGCTGACTGTTCTTGAAAATTACGTTTCCTCCTGAAACCGAATAATTTCCGACCCCTTCATCTACTGTTGCATTCACAAAAAATCCTTGTGCTACGGGAATGTAGCGACCCGGAGTAGTAGAACTGGTTTCTCCTGTGGCATCAATTCTCTCATCTGTAGAAACCGCCGGGATACCCCCAGATAAATTAAAAACTCCATAACCACCTACATATTCTACAAGGTGGTGTGAATATCTCGCACCAAAATGGTCCCAAAAATATACCGCTCCGTTAAAGATGTTGCTTGAATTCCTGCCTCCGTTAACGTCCTTCAGATTGTCTCTTATGAATTCCTCTGCGTCTATTGCCGACGGATAAGGGTTCCCAACCAATCTGTTTTCTCCAGTAGCAATCGGAATTAAAACATCGCCATTATTCGGTTTTCCACGGAAAACATAATTCTGAGGAGTATCTATTGAAGCGCTTCCGGAGGTTCCTTTCATGGTGTAGCCTTCAGCAGCGGATAGAGGATCATTTTCACTTATCTGATGCCATTCATTATATTGATCGGCAGTTCCTTTAAAAATCCATAACCAGTAAGTACTAATGCGTTTTTCTCCGGAATAAGCTCTGTCAGCCCAATGATACTGGCGGTTATATGCAATACCTGCCGGAGATTTAGGATTGGTACCGTCCTTAAGCACAGC
>CAYWAB010000176.1:4838-5180 GCA_964456105.1 uncultured Christiangramia sp.
AGTCCAGTAATTATAATTAAAACTGTTAGCGGTTCCCTGCTGATCGCGATCCAGGTAACCGGTACTGTTTTCGTCGAGAATACTGCCTTCGGTTTGAACCAGTTGTGATTCACCTTCCAGATTAATCGTTCCGTCTAAATCAAGATAATGAGTAATAGTAAGCCCCTGTCCGGTTTCATTAGCAACATTTCCCTCCATTAATAGTTCTCCGGTTTCCGAAAGCAGCCCCAGCATAGTAATATCCTGAGCCGTAGAGTTAATATTGTGAGAAATCCTGGCAATATTCCAGTTAATATATTCTCCATTTATTCCAATACCATTTGGTACATCCCAAACAGTAGG
>CAYWAB010000177.1:0-5087 GCA_964456105.1 uncultured Christiangramia sp.
GGATAAGTAATTTTTTCTTCATAAAATTCAATTTATTCAGTTTAATTCCTTTATGGGATCTTCAAAAAAATAGTTGCCAAGTGTTTACTGTTCTTGCAAGTAGCGGTAGCAGGGACGAGGTCCCGACAGGTATCGTAATGTAGGCTTAGCGTTTTGTTTACCGATTTTCTAGATTACAATTTTCGGCGATACCCGCTCGCTTATACATTGTCGTTCTTTCTTTATTCTTCTAATTGTTTTTCAGCTATTTTAATTGCAAGGTTGATTTTTTCTAAAATTGGTTCCAGGTCATAATTAAGAATTATTCTATCGTTAAAAGCTTTAGAATATACGACACCGTTGAATTCGTTACTAAGCATTAGATTTTTGATGCTGTTTTGGAATTTAACATCCTTAATATAATTCTCAAATGAATCTGCTTCTCCTCTCATTATTGGATCAATTTTACTTAAATCAATATTCTTAGAAATTATTGGCAAAATTTGATCAAAAACAAGTTGTTGCTCTATTAATTCATTTTCATTTACGTCATGTGCCATTTCTTTCCACATGCTTACAAATTCCTTTAAGGTGTCATTTGTAATAATTGAAGGTCCATGTTCTGATAAAATGGATTCTACATTACCATTAACAAAATCTGTCGTAGCAAAATAGGTCGTATAGACTAAATGCTGAAGATAATTTTCAGGGGTAAGCCCTGTCCTTTTTTCTAAGATAATAGTAGAAATGGAATCATGACCTTCATGTCTGCGTCTGGCGTTTTCCAATAAAGATTTGTTCTGCTCCATTTCCAATACCAAATCCCTAAGTAACTTAACCTCCAATATTTCTGCCTTTCTTTCCTCGTTCCAATTATTTATTTGTAATGCAATCAAAATTCCAATAACGACTAGGACGATTTCTCCAATTGCATAAATCAAATACTTACTTAATTTATTTTCAGAGAGCAGCTTTTGTCTAATTTTTCTAAAGAATTTTATCATAAGTCATTGGTTGGTCATTATGAAGCAAAACGCTTAACTAATATGTGCCCAGGTTGCTGAAAACAATTAAACTGTCTGGTTCGCAATATCCTTTCAAGCTCAGTTTGCCTATTCTTTATAGTGTTTGTTATATGCTACTATTTTTTATTGGGTTCTAAGTGATTTGTCCTTTCTTCCATTGTCGTAATGGCCTACCAGTGCAATCGCTTTCTTACTATCTATCTCAAATTCTATTCTAAAATAATCTAAGCCTTCTAGCATAAACCAGTTGTTTCCCATTGGAATTAAAGGGAATTTATTCTGACCTTCCCGTTGATAATATAGAACTCCATTTTCTAACATAATATTTCGGGGGCCATAGGTTCCTACATACTGCTGAAGGTTTAATTCCTCCGAATTAATCGGATTTATTCTTGTTTTAATCCCTTCCAGGTACCAACGGCAAAAGTTTTTCTGATCATCGTCTTCTGTGTTTTGTATTAAGTTTTTGAATGCCTCCAGTTGAGCCGTAAGTAATGCCTCATGAGCGGAAACTTTTATGTGAGGTATCACGCCAGTTCCTTCCCAGTTGGTATCGGTAATGGGATTAATGGCTCTGCCTTGGGGAATCCAAACCATGAATTTATCTGTCACATCGATTGTGCCACCAGGATGTGCACCGCCCCCGGTTGTTTCTCCTATCAAGATAGCACGCTCCAAATTTCGAAGGTTATAAGAGAATTCTTCAGCGGCTGAAAAGGTCTGGTTACTTGTCAAAACATATACTGGAGTATTTGGTATACGTTTACCCGGCACGTGGGGTAACGTCCAGGTTTGGGTATGTTGATCATTAGGGCGGTCGTAGAAATTGTTCAAATGAACAGGTTCAGCATCAAAAAGGTAACTTAAAATCAACTGAATCATACTAGGACTACCGCCTCCATTTTGTCGAAGATCAATAATCAAGGCGTCTGTATTGCTAAGAAAGTTCATGGCAGCTACTGCAGTCTCACCACCCACTTCTGCCGGACTAAATGCTCTTAGCTCTAGATAACCAATGTTACCGTCAAGGATTTTTACTTCCTTGAATCCAAAATTATCTCTCTTCATTAAGTCAATCCGTTTCTTTTGTAGGGCTTCCTTTTCTTTATCGGTGATGGCATTGTTTTGTTCGGCTATTTGATCTGGAGCATAACTTACCCTGAGATGCAAATCCTTACTTATGGACCTGAGATCTTCTGTTAGTCGTTCCGCGAATTGATTGGGGTCTGTGATCTCTTGGTATTGATTTTTTTTGAAATTGTGAGCTAGGAGTTTGCTCATTTTCTCTGCAACATCAGGAAATATATAGTTTGCTTTCAAGTTCGAGCTGATGGAATCAATAGTTCTTTTTTGTTCCTTAGAATCTAATTTGTAAACAGGTGATTGTGCTCTTACTCCACCAGCAAGGAGAAGAAGTAGGAGGATGATGGTGGTTGTTTTCATAAAGATAGTATTTGCATATACCTTGTTGTGCTTGCGTTATTTTATTCTGGCAATTCTTTTTCTATTAAATTTTTTAAATCTATTATTTCTTCATCCAGGTTCTCTCGAAAATCAATCACGTCTTGTGTAAATGATAATTTCATACCAAGAAGATTTCTTATTCTTTTATTTTCAAGTAATTGTGAATAATTATTTTTCGATTCGCTGTCAATATTAATATTCGTTACGTTGGATTTTATTAAAGGAATGAAATTGATGTCGTTTTCCAGTATGTCATCTATACGAATTTGATGTACACTCAATCTGTCATCAAGAATGTCATTGAGCTTATTTAAACGAAACTCTAATTCTGTAAATTTTTCAATTATCTCCTTATTTTTAATTAAGCTCAGTTTATTAGTGTTTTTCAGATTATTGTATGCATTGAAAGTTGGCATATCACTTTGTAAATCCCAGACCGCATTTTTAAAAGTTGAATCACTAATTATCTTATTGTTTGTTTTAGTATCCTTAGAAGCGATTCCCAGAATTTGTATTAGGTCTCGTTTTAATCTCTTCTCTTCATTAATTAATAATTCAGATTGTATTTTTGATAATTTTAGATTTTCAGATAAGCTTTCTAAAATTGCTTTTTCCTCAATGGAGTCTTTTCTGTTTTCATTCCAATTATTAATTGATAAAGCAATCAGGATTCCAATGACCACAAGGATAATTTCTCCAATTGCATATAGAACATATTTACTAAACTTGTTCTCAGAGAGGAGCCTCTGTCGGACTTTCCGGAAGAATTTTATCATTAGAGGTCAGTTTCTCTAAAGATATGATTTTTAATGAAATAGCTTGATGGAATAATGAATCACAAGAGTTTGGCTATGAACTATTAAGGGTTCTACATCCTAATTTTCAATTTAGCACAAGCCTTTGTTTAATGATTGTATTTTCGTTTTATCATGGTTCCCCAACAGATTATGGCCACTGTTGTGCTTTCGCATTTTATTTTACCAGGGACCATTTTTGGTCACATTAATAAACTTTCCGTTTTCTAATCTAAAAGCACCACCAAACCCAACAAACCAAAGCCTATTGTCTTTATCTTTAAATATTTGAAAAACTACTGGCCCTTTATTATCTAATGATTTTTGAAACTCTATGAGTTCCTTTCCATTATAGGTATACAAATGGTGTTGGTTTGAAACAAACCATAGTTTACCGTCTTTATCTTCTGCAATACTTCCTATTCCTTTTCCTGTTTCAATTTTCCCTTTAGTAATATTTTCAGCCTTATTATCTGTTAAATTATAGAGTCCATTTTTCGTTGAGACCCATAAATTAGCATTTTTATCTTCGAATATTTCATTGACGAAGTTTGTTTCAATTCCTGCTTGTTTAGAAACATTTATAAGTGAATTATTGTCGTATGAAAACAGACCGGCATTTGAACTAAACCATAATGTGCCCTTACTATCTTCGAATATGCTATGAACCATTTTTGTACTCGAAATACCTAAAGTAGAATCTACTTTCCCTTCGGGAAGGATAAATTTAGAGAACTCTTTACCGTTAAAAACACAAACACCATCTATAGTTCCAATCCATATTCTACCTTCTCTATCGGCGGCAATAGACCAAACATCATTATTTATTAATCCGTCAGATTCGTAATAATTTGTCACTTTTTCTCCATCAATACTGCTTATTCCATTTGTATGTCCTAACCAGATTTTACCATCAATGCTTTCTGTGATATCTTTTATTGTTACACCTTTTCCCGATTCATCAATGATTTTATCAATATGGATTAATGAGTTACCTTCAAGTTTAAATGCTCCGTTTTGAGTTCCAAACCATAAATTCCCGTTGCTGTCCTGAAATATTGTCCTTACAACCTGACTAATTTGATGATTAATATCTGAATAAAACAAGGAGTTTTCAGTCTTGTAGGGATTTGGTTTACTATCTTCCAGTTTCTTTTCCGAGTTTATGGGTTGATTTATTTCTTTCCCGCTTTTTTGTCTATTGCAGGAATTTAAAATAAGCGACAGAGCTATAGCCGTAATTAATTTAATCCTTATCATCAGTGTTTTTCATTCGTATATGAGGTACAATGGTTTCGGTTGGTATGTTGGCGGAGTAAGGGACGTGGTCCCGGTAGATATCGGGCTTTCGGCTTAACCAATTTCTTTCCTGGTATTTAAAATTACACTTTTTCTACAAAACACGTAATTTGAGATGAACCGCTGTTAGGCATAGTTTTTTAGTTCTGATTATGATGTTTGGAACTTTTATAATGGTCCCGAATTAAATCTCTACCGAAATCACCATCAAATTCTCTCCACACCGTATGAATGTGATTAGCATTACTTAAAAAATTATCAAATTCAATGAGAAAACTTTTACCTTGAATTCTATAATAATGGCCTTTATCTTTTTCTAATGATCCAGCCCATCCAAATCTAATTTCTTCAGATTCGTCACTCATTATTTTATTTAATCTTTCTTCCGCTAATTCTGAAGGTAGAGTTGCAAGGTATTCATAAATCAATTTTTCCAGTATTTTTCTTTGTGTCTTATCCAGTTTTTTCATTAAAATACCTACTGGTTTGAGTGGACTGACTTCAGAAGCATTTTGAGTAACGATAT
>CAYWAB010000178.1:0-5051 GCA_964456105.1 uncultured Christiangramia sp.
CGAATGAGAGCTATCAGGATATGCCGGCATTTTTTGTATTCGTTGGTATTTTTATTACAGGTATTTTCATGATCAATTTTGGGCAATTTGTACCTTCCTGGGATGCTTCTTATTATCCTTTAATCATGGCTCAGAATATACCTATGCGACAATACCTTGCCTCAAAAATGGGGCTTATTACTTTTAGTGTAGGAGTATTGGCTATTCTTTCAACGCCGTATGTTTATTTCGGTTGGAACATATTATTGCTGAATATTGCCTGCGCCCTTTACAATATGGGAGTTAATATTCCTATTTTGTTATTCGCCGGGTCTTTCAATAAAAAAAGAATAGATCTGGATAAGAGCCCATTTATGAATTATCAGGGAACCGGAGCTTCCCAATGGTTGGTGGGATTACCATTATTATTAATACCAATATTCTTTTTCTGGATCATAAATACCTTTATTAATTACGAGGTAGCGGTAGGATTCCTTGCCGGTTTGGGAATTATAGGACTGGTTCTGCGCCCGGCGCTACTTAATTTCCTGGTTGTTAGATATAAAAAAAGGAAATATGTGATGATCCAGGGTTTTAAACAAAAAGGAGAATAAAATTCAATAAGAAAATGATAACTGCTACTAATCTTTCAAAAGTATATAATGGAACCAAGGTGTTAAATATTGAGCACCTAGATATTCCCTCCGGACAGAATTTCGGACTGGTAGGAAATAACGGCGCCGGAAAAACTACTTTTTTCAGTCTGCTTCTTGACCTTATTCAACCAACCACCGGCAATATTTTTAATAATGAAATAACTGTAAGTCAAAGCGAAGACTGGAAGCCTTTCACTTCTTCTTTTATCGACGAAAGCTTTTTGATTGGTTACCTCACGCCGGAAGAATATTTTTATTTTATTGGTGAACTTAGGAATAGGAACCGAGCTGATATCGATTCTTTTCTTCAGCAATTTGAAGACTTTTTTAACGGAGAGATTCTTGGAAGAAATAAATACCTTAGAGATCTTTCCAAAGGGAATCAGAAGAAAGTAGGAATTGTTGCCGCACTTATTGGTGACCCGCAGGTCGTTATCCTTGATGAGCCTTTTGCCAATCTCGATCCAACTACTCAGATCCGCCTAAAGAAACTTTTGAAAGAACTTTCTCAGACTGCGGGTACAACCGTTTTGATCTCGAGTCATGACCTTATTCATGTAACTGAAGTTTGTGAGCGTATAGTTGTTCTTGATAAAGGAGATATCGTTAAGGATATACAGACTTCTGAAGCCACACTTTCAGAATTAGAGGAGTATTTTTCCAAGGAAATAGTTGGTGGCTAGTTAAAGCGCGTATTGGACTTTAGAAAAAGAAGTTTACTTTTACATACTAAACCAGAAGTATCACAGTTATTCATGATACCCAGAAAAGGTTCATTTTGAATACTCTAACCCGCATCATTCTTTTCATGGTACTTTCAGCAGCTATTTTCAGTTGCTCCAGAAAGAAAAATACCTTCGTTAGCAGAAATTACCATGCTATAACTGCTGAATATAATACCCTGTTCAATGGCGAAATGGCTCTCCAGGAGGGTAAGGAAGAGATCAATCAGAATTATGCGGATAATTACTGGGACATCCTTCCTGTGGAGCGACTGGCAGTGGATGATAAGATTCTGCTTCCCGATAGTGTGAGAAATCAGAACTTTGGCAAAGCCGAAGAAAAGGCGGTAAAGGCAATACAGAAGCATAGTATGCAAATAGGGGGTAAGGAGAGGAATCCCCAAATGGATGAAGCTTACTTACTTTTAGGAAAGTCCCGATATTTTGATCAACGCTTCATTCCGGCCCTTGATGCATTCAATTATATACTTTACCGATATCCCGCAAGCGACAATATTACTCATGCGAGGATATGGAGAGAGAAGACCAATATTCGTTTGGAAAACGAATTACTTGCGATAAAGAATCTTAAAAAGATCCTGGATTCCGATGATCTCGAAGACCAGGATATAGCTGATGCAAGTGCAAGCCTGGCACAGGCCTATATCAATTTAAATTATCTCGACAGTGCTGTTGTGCCGTTAAAAAGAGCCGCAGAATTTACAGATAATTATGCTGAAGAAGGCCGCTATCATTATATAGTTGGACAGTTATATAACAGACTGGGGCAACCATTAAAGGCCAATGCTGCCTTTGATGAGGTCATAGAATTGAATAGAAAATCACCACGGATTTACTATGTCAACGCCTATGTACAAAAGGCCAGAAATTTTGATTTCAACACGAAAGATGAAAGATACTTGTTGGACCTCTTAAAGGATCTTGAGGGAGACAGGGAAAACAGGCCATATCTCGACAAGATCTATTTTCAGCTGGGGGAATATTATCAGCGAATTGATTCAACAGATCTTGCTATTGAATATTATAATAGATCCCTAAGGGCCCCATCGAGTGATATCTTTTTGAAATCGATTAATTACGAGATTCTTGCCAATATAAATTTTGATCGTGCCAACTATCAGAAGGCGGGTAAATATTTTGATAGTACCCTAACCTATATGTCTCCGGATCTTCTGGAGTTCAGGAGTATTAAGAAAAAAAGAGAAAATCTTGAGGATGTCATCAGATATGAGCAGATAGCAGAAGAAACTGATAGTATTTTGAGATTGACAGAAATGACAGAAGAAGAAAGGCTCGCTTACTTTACAGAATATACCGACGAATTAAAAGCTAAGGCATTAAAGGAAATTGAAAAAGGAGAACTACCGGCCTATACAGCAAGTATTGGGCCTGGTAATCCTGTTCCTTCAGCGGTTGCAAGACCGACAACTCAAATTTCTTCCGGCAATACTTTTTACTTCTATAATCCTTTACAGGTTGCCAGGGGAGCTCAGGAATTCCTGAGAGTTTGGGGCACTAGAGAACTTACGGATAACTGGCGATGGGGATCGAATGCATTAAATCAAAGTTCGGTAAATGCGCAGGAAAGACTTGTTGAGGTAAATCTGGAAAATGATCCGCTCTACGATCCTATGGCCTATGTGAGTCAGATTCCAGGAGACAGGTCTGTTTTAGATAGTCTGGCAACCCAGAGGAATCTGGCCTTTTACCAGCTTGGGGTCATCTATCATGAAAATTATAGGGAATATGATCTTGCTTCTGAAAAACTGGAATTCCTTCTTGATAATGAGCCTGAGGAAAGACTTGTTCTTCCGGCTTTATACAACCTCTATAAGATCTATGGTGCAAGTGGAAGGTTGAGGGAACAGCAGGAAATTAGAAATGAAATTCTCCGGAATTATCCTGATTCCAGGTACGCCAGTTTTATAAACAATCCTGAAAGTGTGAGTAATGAGAAAAACTCTCCTGAAGCCATTTACAAGGAAATCTTTAAAGCATATGAAGATCAGCGCTACGATTATGTGATCGAAGCGACCAATGATCATATCTCTAAATTCACAGGAGATCCTATTGTTCCAAAGCTCGAGCTTCTGAAAGCTCAGGCTAATGCCAGGTTACTTGGTCTGGATGCTTATGAACAGGCTCTTAATTATGTTGCAGTAACATATCCACAAACAAATGAGGGCCAAAAAGCTCAAAAAATACTAAATACAACAATTCCGTCACTCAAGGCTCTGGAATTTAAAAAAGATAGCCTTCAGAATAATTTTAAACTGATATATCCAGTTGATGAAAAAAATGCTGCCGAGGCTCTGAGTAAAAAAATAGAAGTTGCTATTTCCCAGCTGGGATATGATGATCTTAGTGTTTCAGTAGACATTTACAGCCCTGTGGAGTATTTTGTTGTGGTACACGGGCTTAACAGTAAATCTCGTTCATTAGGCTTAAAAGAACTATTCAGCATCAACGAAAAATATAAAATAAGCAGGGAAGCTTTTGTTATGTCTGCAGAAAATTATAGAATTGTGCAGATTAAGAAAAATTTAAGAAATTACGCGAGTAATAATTAAACCCTACTTATATGTTTCAGGATTCCAAAAAATCAAAATCTGCTGCTGCACATAATGAGCAGAATCGTATAGCTTCTGGCACCATTATTACCGGTGAAATTACAGGAAAAGGATGTTTTAGAATTGAAGGCACCCTTGAAGGGAGTTTAAAGACTCCTGGCAAGGTGGTAATAAGTAAAGGAGGTCTTATAGACGGAATCCTTGAATGTGATAATGCTGATATAGAAGGTAGTTTTAAAGGAAAGTTATTGGTCAAAGAAACCTTGACTCTGCGTAGCCCGGCAATTATCGAAGGGGAGGTGATAACAGGGAAACTCGCTGTGGAACCCGGAGCAACCTTTAACGCAACTTGCGAGATGAATGGTGGGGTAAAACCACTTAAAAAAGATAATGAAAAAAGATCAGCGTAATAAGTATCTTGAATTTGTAAATATAGCCTTCCAGATGGGCATCATTATCGCTGCAGGGGTATTTATAGGTATCTGGCTCGATGGAAAATTCCCAAATAAATATTCCGTTTATACTATCTCTTTGTCGCTTTTAGGAGTTTTTCTGGCTCTTTACCAGGTTTTCAGGAGCGTTAAGAACTTGAATGATGATTAAATGAAAAAACGGATCACCTCTTTTTTAAAATCTTTTATTCCTTTTTCGTTACTTCTTTGTGGGATACAATTTGGTTCGATAAAATACCTTTTCGAACTGGAATTATATTATAATACTTTTTCTATTTATGCCTTTCATTTCCTAGCCACCCTTTCCATTTACCTTTTCTTGGTATACGTTAACAATACTTTCAGCGATAAAACAGGTTTTGCTTTTATGGGAAGCAGCTTGCTTAAGATGCTCGCAGCAATTTTGTTCTTATTACCTATGATGCTTGATGATGTTTTGAATCCTTTTCAGGATATTGTCGCCTTTTTTATTCCTTATTTTTTATTCCTGATCTTCGAAACTATTTACGCGATAAGGCTTATTAATTATAAATAACCAACTGTCTTTCAGATAAATCGTTAAAAATTAGTAAAGACCTAAAAAATTAGCGAGCTGGCTTTCAGATAAAAATTAAAAGTATACCTTTGCACGGAAATTTAGAGCCCATAATT
>CAYWAB010000179.1:0-5008 GCA_964456105.1 uncultured Christiangramia sp.
GAAAGATGAGTTTGTTCTTGACCCAACCAAAATCACCTTGCATATAGGGCGTACCGGGGTTGACGGGGATACGTTCAAGAACAAATATTTAATGGATAAATTTAATATCCAGATCAACAAAACATCCAGAAATACGGTGCTTTTCATGACCAATATAGGTACTACCAGGGGTAGTGTAACCTACCTGGCAAATGCTTTACTCAAGATCGCAGATGAACTGGATAAGGAACTTTTATCCCTGAGTTCCAAAGAAAGTAAGATTCGTCAGGACAAAATCTATTCGCTAACCAAAGATTTTCCGCCCTTACCGGATTTCAGTTATTTTCATAGTTCATTCCAGGCAGTACCTGGAGTACCCGGTGGAAATATCAGAGAGGCTTTTTTCCTGGCTTATGACGAGGAAAATTATGAGTATATGCCACTGGAGGAATGTTTGCCTGCTATGGAAAATGATAGAACCCTGGTAGCGTCATCCTTTATAATTCCCTATCCTCCAGGATTTCCTGTGCTGGTTCCCGGCCAGGTAGTGAGTAAGGAGATCATTAGATTTTTAACGGCTCTTGATGTTTCAGAAATTCACGGGTATCGCGCCGACCTGGGACTTCGAATTTTTAAAGAGACCGTGCTTAACAGGCAAAAAACTGTTACCTCAATGGGGGCGATGGGAAATAATAAAAAGAAAAAATTAATTAAATAATTACAGCAATATGGATTCTAAAAAACCAAAAACAAATAAAAATAAAAAGACTGAAACTGCTATTAAGACAGGATCGGACAGAACAAAAATTCCGATAAGAGGAAAGTCTGAAGATTCTAAAAAGCAAGCTCCGAAAGCTAAACCAAAAGCAGCAACAAAGAAATCCAGTACGAAAGCTAAACCTAAAGCTGCCACTAAGGCAAAAGCCACTAAGACTGGAAAGTCAACTGCTTCAAAGAAGTCTGAATTAAATGGAGTTTCTGATATCAGAAGATCCTTCCATAAGAATGAAGAACCTCTATATTTTATCAGTGCAACCAACTTTAATTTATTAGGAGCTGACGAATGGATCAAGGGCTTCAAATTCATAACGTATATCGAATGTTTCGATGGATTGCATCCAAATGTATTTTCTCCAAAACAGGAAATTCCGCACGACGACTTTGAAGGGATCGAAGATATCAACAACTATTTGCTTCAACATCCTGAAGTACAGGATTACCTTAAAACAAGATCTGTCGATGGCCGGCCTGGAAAGGCAATGTTCCTAATGTTTAATGAAGAAACAGAAAGACTTGCCGATAAACTTGGGCTGGAGATCATGTTCCCAAGTGCCGAAATGAGAACCTTTCTGGATAATAAGGTGAATACGAATAGAATTGCAGAAAGGGCAGGAGTCTCTTGCGTTCCTTACGTACTTTCAAAAGTGAAGAACTATGATCACCTGAAAGAAGTTTCTAAAGAACTGGGAGACCAACTTGTAATTCAGACTCCATTTGGTGATTCCGGGCATACAACATTCTTTATATCTAACGAAGAAGAGTATCAAAAATACGCCGAAGAGATCGAGGCTGAAGACGAGGTGAAGATCATGAAGCGTATTCGCTGCAGAGGATCTGCGATTGAAGCTTGTGTAACACGTCATGGGACAATTGTAGCCCCTCTAATGACTGAATTGGTAGGATTTAAGGAGCTAACTCCTTATGAAGGTGGATGGTGTGGTAATGAGATATACCCTAACGCATTCACGCCAGAATTAAGGAAGAAAGCAATTGAAAATACTAAACTTTTTGGAGATCAATTGAGAGAGGAAGGTTACAAAGGTTATTTTGAGCTTGACTTTCTTATCGATCAGGATAATGGAGAAATTTATCTGGGAGAATTAAATCCGAGAGTAACCGGTGCAAGTTCAATTACGAATCATGCGGTTTTTGCACTTGCAGATGCGCCACTGTTCGTTTTTCATATTCTGGAATGGATGGATATTGATTATGAGCTGGACGTTGATGCCATTAATAAGCGTTGGTCCAATCAGGAAAATCTCGACGGCTGGAGTCAGTTGATTGTAAAACATACTGAAGATACCATCGAGTATGTAACCGAAGCACCAAAATCAGGGATTTGGAGAATGTATGATACCGGGCATATCCAGTATGATAGAATGGATACACACCGTAGGGCAGTGGAAAATGAAAATGAAGCATTCTTTCTTAGGATTTCCAAAAAAGGAGATTACCTCTATGAAGGAGCCGATATGGGAATCCTGGTTACCAGGGGCCGTATGATGACAGATGATTTCAAACTGAACAACAGGGCTAAACACTGGATCAAAGCGATTCGTTCGCAGTATAAATCTGAAATGGTCGAGGATAAAAAGAAACCAAACCTATCGGGGACATTAACTAAATAATAAATTTATTTTTAACATACTGTCCTGAAAATTGGAGGTATTTTGTCGCAAGATTTTTCTGTTTAGCTGTTAGAAAAACAGTTATGAAAGAACATCGCAAGAATTTATGCAATTACATTTTAATGCAGTTTCGGAACCTGGCCTGCCGGGAAAGAAATGGCAAAATTTATACAATACTCATTGGGAAGCCTACAGGCTCTGGCTTGATTCTAAGGAGAAAGAGTTGGAACCAGACCTAAAGACATCTCAGGCAGCACTAAAAAAATACATGCCTGAAATGTGGCCGACCTATAAACGCCTATGCACACTTGCAAAGGCAGATGAGGTTTCTGCCAGATTTTTGACCGGTTTCCAGCCTCCGGCTTATTTAAGTGCCTGTGCTAATGCTGTCGTTCCTGGAGATGAAATAAGATTAGTCCGAAACTATGATTATCATCCAGATCTAATAGAAGGTACGCAGTTGCTAACCGCCTGGAATGGTAAAAAAGTTATTGGAACCAGTGATTGTCTCATTGGTCTTTTAGATGGAATGAATGAGAATGGACTGGCCGTTTCCCTCACTTTTGGAGGACGAAAGGAAGTTGGTACCGGCTTTGGGATTCCATTTATCTTAAGATATGTGCTTGAGTTTTGCAGCAATGTAGAAGAAGCAGTGGAAACATTAATTCGTATTCCTTCCCATATGTCTTACAATGTTACGGTTGTCGATAAATCGGGAACATTTAGGACTATTTACGTAGCGCCAGACAGAAAACCAGTTATTACCGATGATGCATTCACTACAAATCACCAACAAACTATTGAGTGGCCAGAGAATGCAGCTTTTAACCAAACACTTGAGCGCTCTTCTTTCTTAGAAAAGTTGCTGGAAGAGAAAGGTACGCATGTCGATGAAATAACCGATGCTTTTCTAGAGCAACCTTTATATAACAAGCGGTTTCAAGAAGGGTT
Source organism: uncultured Christiangramia sp. (assembly GCA_964456105.1). Lineage (GTDB taxonomy): Bacteria > Bacteroidota > Bacteroidia > Flavobacteriales > Flavobacteriaceae > Christiangramia. The sequence goes on from CAYWAB010000179.1 coordinate 3,339, forward strand.
TGGAACATTGTTCACTGCAGTATATAATCCTGAAAAAGGAATGGTACAAATGCGCTGGCCCGGAACTGAAATCAATCAGACTTTCGAGAATTTTCAGGAACAATATAAATTGATCAATTTTGATGAAAGGTCTGCAACGGTATTGAGCATTAATGAGAAATCAAGGATTACGATTCCGGACAAGAAGCAATTAATTGAAGCTAATAGCTATTCAGAATTACAAACCTCAAAAGGTAAAAAACAAATGGCGCAATGGCGCGGAGAGCTTCTTAACAGGGGAGAGATATCCTGGGAAGTTATTGCAGATTTCTGGTCGAACAAAGTGGCTAAGCACTGGATTACCCGGGATAATTAGATTTCGGAATGATTATTCAAAAAGGTTCATTTACTGATTTGTTTTTGGATCATCAGTTAACTAATAATTTTTAAATAGAAATAAGCTGTCGAGATACATCAGCTTTATACTCAATAAACAAATGGAATTTTATAGCATTAATCCGTATAATGGAGAACAGGTTGGAAAATATATTGCTCATACCGATAAGGAGCTGGATGAGGTATTAGATAAATCAGGAAATGTCTTTCAAGAATGGCGAAACAAGCCAATTTCCTTCCGTACAGATTTGATCAAAAAAGCAGCACAGGTGCTTAGGGATAATCTTGAAGAATATGCACAAATGATCACTTCTGAAATGGGAAAACCCATTTCAGAATCAAAGGCAGAAGTAAATAAATGTGCCTGGGTTTGTGATTACTATGCAGAAAATGCTGAATCCTTTCTTTCTCCCGAATTAATAAAGACCGACGCCTCTCAAAGTTTCGTAAGGCATGATCCCATTGGAACAGTCTTCGCAATTATGCCGTGGAATTTTCCTTTCTGGCAGGTCTTTAGGTTTGCAGCACCAACTTTAACCGCTGGGAATACTGGTTTATTGAAACATGCACCTAATGTTTTTGGTTGTGCCGTAAAGATTGAAGAAGTATTTACCAAAGCCGGATTTCCTAAAGGTGTATTTCAGAATTTAATAGTTCATCATGATCAAACCGAAAAGATTATAGCGCATGATGCGGTGAAGGCTGTTACCCTTACCGGAAGTGAAATGGCAGGATCTGCAGTAGCACAAATAGCCGGGAAATACATCAAAAAAAGTTTACTGGAACTGGGAGGGAATAACTCCTTTATTGTATTGGAAGATGCTGATATAGATCTTGCGGTAAAGACCGCTGTTTCTGCCAGGATGCTCAATTGTGGGCAAAGTTGTATCGCAGCAAAACGATTTATTTTAATGGAGTCTATCCACGATGAGTTTGTATCGAAATTTACAGATGCCGTAAAGAACCTGAAAAAAGGAGACACGAAGGATGCAGCTACCCAGGTTGGTCCTCTTGCAAGGAAGGATCTGGCAGATCAACTAAATCGCCAGGTAAAAGAGTCAATTTCTCAGGGTGCAGAATTACTTTTGGGAGGGCAACAGGATAATTGCTTTCACGAGCCTACGATACTGGGAAATGTAAAACCAGGAATGACAGCTTTTGAAGAAGAAACCTTTGGTCCGTTAGCTGCAATAATAAAGGCTAAGGATTTAGAGGAAGCTTTCACATTATCTGAACAGTCAAAATTTGGTCTTGGGGTTAGCGTTTTTACAAAAGATACTGCAAAAGCAGTGGAC
>CAYWAB010000180.1:0-4965 GCA_964456105.1 uncultured Christiangramia sp.
AAGCTTCTCTTGCAGCAGCAGCAAATTCAAGTTCGCCGGCGACAAGTTTACTCCGCAAGGTGTCAATCTCGGCCCTCGCAGCTTCAACTGAAGCATTGGTAACATCTGGAATTAAAAGAATATGCCTTAGCTCCACCGTTTGTCCCCTTATTTCGTCTACCTGGATGATATGATATCCAAATTCAGTTTCAAAAGGATCGCTTATCTCCCCTTCCTGCAGGCTGAAAGCCACATCCTTGAATTCCTTTACAAAAGGATCTTTCCTGGTAAGGGTAATTCTACCTCCATCCCTGGCAGAAACCTCATCATTAGAATAAAGCACAGCTTTGGTTGCAAAGCTCGCCCCGTTTTCAATAACATCAGCTTTAAATGTATTCAGCCGGTCTATTACCTTTTGTCTTTCAGACTCGGGAATTTCAGGTTCGATAACGATCTGGGAAAGTTCAACCTCTGTTCCGAACATAGGTTTCTCTTCCATTTCAGTGAAATATTGTCTAACCTCTTCAGGAGTTACTTCAATTTCTTCAATGATCTTCTGTTGCATCCTTTGGGAAAGCTGTCTCTGCTTATTTATACGAAAGAGTTCTTCTCTAAGCTCAGCTTCAGTTTCTTTATTATAGAATTCCAGAATCTTGTCCATAGAGCCAGCCTGGGCAACAAAGCCCTGAAGCTGCTGATCTATCATACTGTTAATTTGCGAATCTGGAATAATAATACTGTCCTGGATGGCGTGATGGGCATATAACTTATTTTCCATCAAAGAACCGGCAAGGTTGCAGTCGGTAACATCTGCGGTTGAAATTCCCTGGCTCTGCATATCCTTATACATAAGGTCTATATCGCTTTCCAGGATGATATAATCCCCGATTACAGCCGCAATCCCATCCACTTTTCTTCGCTGAGTACCCTGTTTTGTTGTCTCAACATTTTTTATCTCTGCGTCGGGCTGTATAGAAGTACTGTCTGTCACTACCACTTCCTGAGAATGGCTAAAACTTGTGAAGATTACACAAAAGCCTAATGCTAAAAGCTGTTTAATTGAAAATTTCAAATTCATTATTTTTAATTGCATCTTTAGTAATCTCTTTTTCTAATTCCTTTACCAACGCCTGTTTACGCTTATTCAGCAGTATCTCACGTATAGTGGCGGAAGCGTATTCCAGCGGCGCCTGTTCATTTCTGGTCAGTACATCATTTACGTACACAAGATACACATTTAGTGAATCCTGCAATTCCATAAAATTAGATTTCTTCAGCAAGCGCGACCTGTCTTCCACCGACAGTGGACCTATTTTATTATAGACTGATTTTGTTTTCACCCAAACAGAATCGTTCAATGAATAATTTTTGAATTGTAATGCAATATCTATAAGCTCCTGCCGGTCCTTTTCATTAAACCTGATGAACTTTTTCTTTATCTCTTCTAAATTATTACTATTCTTGGCAAGATTAATATATCTTAACTTTACAAGATCTTCATTAAGAATAAAATTATCCTTATTGGCTTCATAGTAATACTCTAGCTCTGATCGGTTTAATGAAGTATCCAGGTTCCTGGAGACCACCGCATCGGTATAGGCATTAGTATACAGCTCATTACGATAATTATCCACCAGATCATTGAACTCCTTTTGCTTTGACTCAGGTAAGTTCAGCTCAGCACGGTCTATAAGTAATTGTTGTGTGGCCCACCGTGTAATATAATTGGAAACAATAATAGCGCTATCTTCCGGAGTAGTATTTTCGTTAATCAGTGCATTAATGTCCTCTTCGTAAAGATAAGAATCGTTAACTCTTACAACTACTTTCCGGTCATCAGTCTGCTCAAAATAATCGCAAGCGGTAACTATTAAAAAAAGGCTACCAAAAAAGAATACTATAAACTTTTGTTTCAAAATCACCATTTTTTAGTGGCCTGCAATTTAAATGCCATAAAGGAAATCGATTATCTTTTCAATCCCCAAACGGCGCAAAAATAAGAATTACAAAAGGTTCTGCAAGTTAAAGATGGAACGAAAACTATCGATTTAAATTATAAATTTTTCCAGTATTTATTTGTGAAGTATCTTTAGTACACAGAAAACCAGTTTGTTATGAAGTACCAAGAGAAGATCATCATCAATTTACCCAGAGAGGAGGTTGTAGCTAAGTATTCAGATCCTGAAAATATGAAGCATTGGCAGCGAGGATTTATCTCTATGAAACGAATAAATGGGGAGTTTGGAGGTGATGGCTCTCAAAATTTGCTTAAATATAAAATGGGAAAAAGGAATATAGAAATGACCGAAACCATCCTGCACAACAACTTGCCAGATGAGTATAAAGCTACTTACGATGCAAAAGGAGTTTACAATCTACAGAACAACAGATTCCTTCAAACTGCCCAGGGTAATACCGAATGGATCTCAGATAATGAATTTCAATTTACCGGATTCATGAAACTTTTTGGATGGTTCATGCCAGGGGCCTTTAAAAAACAATCGAGGAAATACATGCAAGACTTTAAGTCCTTTGCCGAAGAGGGAAAAAGTGTACTTAATTCATAATTTCTCCTTTTTTTGAATTAAATCAATCTATATTTTCCTGAGCCTGTTATATTTGCGAAAAATTAATTTAAAATGAAGAAAATAAGCTTAGGAATACTCTTATTATTTACTGCGATTACCGCGAATGCACAGAGTAAAATAGGAACCATCGACGCAGAATATGTCCTTTCTCAAATGCCGGAAAACACTGAGATAAACACAGCTCTGGAAAAATACAATAAAGAATTACAGGCCGATCTACAAGCCTCTATCAAAGAATACGAATCAGTCGTAAAAGAATACCAGGATACCAACGCCAATCTTGAGGATGCTGCTAAACAGGAAATGGAAGCAAAGATCATCGAATTGGAAAATGAGATCAAAGGATTCCGCCAAAAGGCCGGAGTAATGATGCAGATGAAGAGAAATGAATTAACTGGCCCTTTATACGAAAAGATAGATGCAGCGATGAAGCAAGTAATCGCAGAGAATGGATACACGCAGATCTTTCACACCGGTGCCAGCGGATTGGCATTTTCACGAGCTGAAGACGATATAACATTAAAGGTTATGGATAAAATGGGAATAGAACCAAAGGAACCTCAGCCTGCCATAGAAAATACTACTGAAAACTAATTTTAAGGGCTATAAAATAAAAACCCCCGCATTTTCATGCGGGTTTTTTTTATGAATTTATCTGCTATAATTAGGTGATTCTTTTGTAATCGTAACGTCGTGAGGATGACTTTCATAGATTCCTGAAGCCGTGATCTTCACAAACTTACCGGTTTCCTTTAAGGTTTCAATATCCTTTGCACCACAATATCCCATTCCGGCCTTAAGACCGCCTACGAACTGATGGATACTTTCTTCCAGGTCTCCTTTATAAGGTACACGTCCTACGATACCTTCAGGAACCAACTTTTTAATATCGTCTTCCACATCCTGGAAATAGCGATCCTTTGAACCTTTTTGCATAGCCTCCACAGATCCCATTCCACGGTATGATTTAAATTTTCTTCCTTCGTAGATTATTGTTTCTCCCGGTGATTCCTTGGTTCCTGCAAGTAATGATCCTAACATCACACAATCTGCACCTGCAGCTATAGCTTTGGGTATATCACCGGTGTAACGTATTCCACCATCGGCGATCACAGGAACTCCAGATCCTTTTATAGCTGCCGCAACTTCAAGCACTGCCGAAAATTGCGGAAAACCAACTCCTGCAACGACACGTGTCGTACAAATAGATCCGGGACCAATTCCAACTTTTACCGCATCTGCACCAGCCTCTACCAAATATCTGGCAGCTTCACCAGTAGCTATATTTCCAACCACTACTTCGAGTTCAGGGAATTTTTTCTTTACTTCTTTAAGCACTTGAACCACACCTTTCGTATGTCCATGAGCGGTATCTATTACAATAGCATCCACCCCGGCATTTACAAGAGCTTCTGCCCTATAAACAGCATCCATAGTGACTCCTACGGCCGCTGCAACCCTCAAACGCCCATAGCTATCTTTATTAGCCATTGGCTTCTGGGTAAGTTTTGTGATATCACGGAAGGTAATTAAGCCTACCAATTTATCTTCCTTATTTACAACCGGAAGCTTTTCAATCTTGTTTTCCTGTAAAATATCCTCTGCATCCTCTAAAGAAGTACCTTCAGAAACGGTTACTAGATTCTCTGAAGTCATAACTTCCGCGATAGGCCGCTCATTATTTTTCTCGAAACGAAGATCTCTGTTGGTTACTATTCCAAGTAATTTACCTTCATCATTTACAATAGGAATTCCACCAATACTATGCTCGCGCATGGAGTCTTTCGCATCTTTCACTTTTGCGGATATAGGTAAAGTAACAGGATCTATGATCATCCCGCTCTCTGCTCGCTTAACTTTACGGACTTTAAGAGCCTGCTGCTCAATCCCCATATTCTTATGAAGAACTCCTATCCCTCCCTCTCTTGCTATCGCTATAGCCATACGAGACTCTGTTACAGTATCCATAGCTGCTGATACTATAGGAACGTTAATGGGAATGTTCCTGGTAAATTTAGATTGGATACTAACTTCTCTAGGAAGAACTTCAGAATAGGCAGGGACCAGCAGAACATCATCATATGTTAAGCCGTCTCCTAATATTTTTGAATCGTGTGCGGTCATTGCAATTAAGGATTTAATTGCATGCAAATATAAGGTTAATAACTGAGAAAACTCATTGCTGCAATGTTAAGTATTGCTAAAGGGGAATATAGGTTTTTTCAGAAAACAAAAGCTCTTGGACAACCCATTATTACTAGGATTCAGTAATTTATATTGGTTCTTATTCTTTTCAGACGTAATTTAAATCATTGAAAAAATCAGAAAAATGAGCATACGATTAGGAAACAGCTGCGTGAATTGTGAAAAATTCAGAGATAATTTTTGTTTGAAACAT
>CAYWAB010000181.1:0-4935 GCA_964456105.1 uncultured Christiangramia sp.
CTGCTGGTATCGAAAAGTAATTTAGGATTTATCATTGAGTTCAGGTTCAGGTATGGATGTTGCCTAAGTATCATTACTACCTCTTCCAGTGCGGTATTACCCGCTCTTTCCCCTATACCATTAATAGTACATTCAATTTGTCTTGCACCATTAGAAATACCGGCTATGGCATTAGCAGTAGCCAGTCCAAGATCATTATGACAATGGCATGAAATGATAACATTCTCAACTCCAACTACATTCTCTTTTAGGTATTTTATTTTTTTACCATATTCTTCTGGAAGGCAATAACCTGTTGTGTCCGGGATATTTAGCACTGTTGCTCCAGCTTTTACTGCTTCGGAGCAAACCTTAGCCAAGAATTCATTATCGGTTCTACCAGCGTCCTCAGCGTAGAATTCCACATCATCCACAAAGGTTTTTGCATATTCAACCGCAATCGCAGCCCTTTCAATTATTTCTTCTCTGCTGGACTTGAATTTATATTTGATATGGGAATCAGAAGTTCCGATTCCTGTATGGATCCTTGGTTTTTTTGCATGCTTAAGCGCCTGGGCCGCTACTTCAATATCATTTTTGACTGCACGGGTTAATCCGCATACAGCTGCATTCTTAACGATCTTGGAGATCTCTGAAACCGATGTAAAATCTCCGGGGCTTGAAACAGGAAAACCTGCTTCTATAACATCTACTCCCAGTTCATCGAGTCGAGCAGCTATTTTTAACTTTTGTTGCGTATTAAGTTTGCAGCCTGGAACCTGCTCACCATCTCTTAACGTTGTGTCAAAAATTTCTACCTTTTCTGTGCTCATATGAGATTTATTTTACTTTATCTTTATCTAAAGTATCGGAAAACATATGCATCAATAAGGGTTTATTCCTATCTGTTACGACACTTGATGATTTACGAGGTGTTTTAAAATATTGTAAATCAGATAGTTAAAATTATTTTGATTACAATGACCAATGACTTAACCGAAAATTTATTTTCCCTGATAAAGTCTTTATCTGCTTCAGAAAAGCGGCAGTTTTCCTTATATGTTGGTCGAATTGGTGTGAATGCCGATAGTAAGTTTTTGAATCTTTACAAGGTGATCTCCAAGCAAAAGAAGTACGATGAGGAAGAAATACTTTCGAGTACCAGGATCAGTAAACAGCAACTTTCCAATGTTAAAGCACATCTTTATAAACAGCTTTTAATTTCTTTACGATTAAATCCTGCCCACCAGGATATACCCATTCAAATCAGGGAGCAGCTTGATTTTGCCTGGATTCTCTATCATAAAGGTTTATATAAACAAAGTCTTAAAATATTAGATAAGGTGAAGTCACTTGCACTTACCTACGAAGAAAAAAATGTTGCCTATGAGATTCTTGAATTGGAGAAGATCATAGAATCTCAATATATCACAAGGAGTATTAAGAATAGGGCAGAAATACTTATAAAGCAAACTGAGGATTTGAATAGGCTAAACCTTATCTCCGGAAAGCTTTCAAACCTTTCTCTGGAGCTTTATTCGATATTTTTAAAGCTTGGTTATTGTCGCACGAAAAAGGAGGCCGAGGATATTAAGAAATATTTTAAGAAACAGGTTCCCGATTATAATTTTAATGATCTGGGTTTCAGAGAACGTCTTTGGCTTTATAAAGCACATTTGTGGTACAGCTTTCTTATTCAGGATTTCCTGGGATGTTACAGATATTCTTCCAAATGGAACGAACTTTTTAGCGAATATGAACATTTGATCCCTATACACCCGGTTTCTTATCTAAAAGGAAATCATTACCTATTGGAATCTCTTTTTTATTTGAACCATACCGAATTATTTGAGCGTACTCTCAAAAATCTTGAAGATTCATTGAGACATCCTGAAATTCCTCACGATGACAATATAGCTGCTCTTTCTTTTCTCTACGTCTATTCCAATAAACTCAATTTGAGATTTATGAAAGGCCACTTTGGAGATGCAGAGGACCTTGTTTCCAAGATTAATGAAAAGATCGAAAAATTCAGGGGGCGTATCGACGAGCATCATATCATGGTCTTCTACTATAAGATTGGATGTCTCTATTTTGGAGATGGGAATAATAAAAAATGCATAGAATATCTCAAGAAGATAATCAATAACAAATCTCTGGAGATGAGGGAAGACCTGATGTGTTTTGCGAGGATACTAAATTTAGTTGCTCATTATGAGGCAGGTTTGGACTATCATCTTGACAGTTTGATAAAATCTACCTACAAATTCCTGATTAAGATGGGAGATTTACATGAGGTCCAAAAAGAAATGATCAGATTCCTAAGAAACTTACCCACAGTTTCTCCTTTGGATATCAAGAATGAATTTAGAAAATTGCATGCTAAACTGAAGAAATTTGAGGATCATCCCTATGAAAAACGAGCATTCCTTTACCTTGACATTATTTCCTGGCTTGAAAGCAATATAGAGAACAGACCTGTAAAGGAAATAATCAAGGAGAAGGCCCAGGAATATTCACGCTAATATCATAGTTTGTTGGATAACAAAAAGCATCTCGTTAACATTCTCCAATTAAATTTAGCGGTTCTATTTATTAGTACTTCTGGAGTTCTTGGTCGTTACATCATTTTACATCCTGCCGTGACTATATTTTACAGGACACTTTTAGCAAGCCTAATATTTTACGGATTTTGTAGATTAAGAAAGATTGATTTAAAAATATACGGTAATCTGGACCTTTTTAAAATTATACTTGCCGGTCTTCTTCTGGGTGCACACTGGATCACCTATTTTTATTCGTTACAACTTTCAAATGTTGCTATCGCTTTACTTTCTCTATTTACCTATCCTGTAATGACCTCCTTTCTGGAACCTTTTATTCTTAAATCGAAATTCGATAAAGTTCATCTCGCTTTAGGTTTATTGGTCCTTGGTGGAATATATTTTTTGAGCCCTGATCTGGATTTTGATAATGATTATTTCATAGCTGTACTACTTGGAATTTTGTCAGCAGTATTTTATGCGGTTAGAAATATTTTAATGAAAAGAGAAGTGGAAAAATATAATGGTAGCTCTTTGATGTTCTATCAAATTACAATTGTATCAATCATTCTCTTGCCAGTTATTTTTTTTAGTGATTTTGAACCTGTTCTAGCTCAGTGGCAGCCTTTGCTCTTACTTGCGGTACTAACGACCTGTATTGGGCATACTTTATTCCTATTGAGCTTTAAAAATTTTTCTATTACCGCTGCCAGTATAATGAGCAGTATCCAACCGGTCTACGGAATTATTCTTGGTGTTATCTTCCTGAATGAAATACCTGGATTGAATACGGTTATTGGCGGGCTTTTAATTATTAGCGCGGTTATCATTGAAAGCCTCATTTCATTTAAAAAGAAGAGCTGATTATTCTTTGCAGGCATTCCAGACAGGATCCGAAGGTGGAGGAGCAGTAATATGGATGGGTTTCTTTTTAACGGGATGTACGAATTTCAGCTCACGGGCATGTAAATGAATGCTGGCATCTTTATTACTTCTGTCAAAGCCATATTTGAGATCACCTTTAATGGGGCAGTCTATTGCTGATAACTGGCTTCTTATCTGATGATGTCTTCCTGTGTGTAGATCGATCTCTAAAAGAAAATAGTTATCCAATTCTTTGATGAGCTTGTAATCTAGACTTGCCTTTTTGCTGTCTGGAACTTCATTGATATGGGCATAGGATTTATTCTGTTTCGGATTTCTTTTCAGAAAATGAACCAGATTATCCCGGTCTTTCGGTGGTCTATTCTTAACTACTGCCCAATAGGTCTTTTCAGCATCTTTTTTTTGAAATAACTTATTGAGCCGAGGGAGTGCCTTGGATGTTTTCGAGAAAAGTACAATTCCACTGGTTGGGCGATCGAGGCGGTGTACAACGCCCAGGTATACATTACCAGGTTTGTTATATTTTTCCTTAAGAAAGGATTTTACAACCTCACTTAATGGCTTATCTCCCGTTTTGTCTCCCTGAACAATATCTCCAGGTCTTTTATTGACTACGATAATATGATTGTCTTCGTAAAGAACTTCCAGATTATCCTTATTGGAATATATTTTTTCTGAAGACAAATTAAATTCAGATTTTATGACTTCTATTAATACTGTTCTTCTTCTGAGGGGAAGTCTTTATTCTTAACATCGTCCCTGTAATTTTCGAAGGCTTTTGTCATTTCGGAATGAAGGTCTGCATATCTCCTGAGAAATCTAGGATTAAATTCGTGGGTCATGCCCAGCATATCGTGTACCACTAGAACCTGACCATCCACTCCTTTTCCAGCACCTATCCCTATAACCGGAATACTTATGCTTTCAGCAACTTCTTTGGCTAGCGCTGCCGGAACTTTTTCAAGAACAACTGCAAAACAGCCCATCTTCTCAAGCATTTTTGCATCGTTCTTTAATTTTTCAGCTTCCTCTTCTTCTCTTGCTCTTACCGTATATGTTCCAAACTTATAGATGGATTGCGGAGTAAGTCCGAGATGTCCCATAACCGGAATCCCTGCATTAAGTATTCTTTTAATAGATTCTTTAACCTCTTTTCCACCTTCAAGTTTCACGGCATGAGCACCACTTTCCTTCATGATCCTGATTGCAGAGCGCAAAGCTTCTTTTGGATCACTTTGATAGCTTCCAAAGGGAAGGTCTACGACTACAAGCGATCTCTGGATAGCCCTTACCACACTTGTTGCGTGGTAGATCATTTGATCCAGAGTAATAGGTAGAGTAGTTTCATGGCCTGCCATGACGTTGCTGGCGCTATCACCTACGAGGATTACATCGATACCCGCTCCATCCACAATTTTGGCCATAGAATAATCATAGGCAGTAAGCATGGCGATTTTTTCACCATTAGCTTTCATATCTACCAGTGATTTTGTGGTGATACGCTTGTATTCTTTTTTAGCAACAGACA
>CAYWAB010000182.1:0-4893 GCA_964456105.1 uncultured Christiangramia sp.
TTACTTTTCGATACCAGCCGAATGGTATCAAGGGAAATGGGAATGGTGGTCCAGCCTAATAAAGCTATCGTTGGAGCCAATGCCTTTGCTCATAGCTCAGGAATTCATCAGGATGGTGTAATTAAGAACAGGGAAACCTACGAAATAATAGATCCTGCAGATGTTGGTGTTACCGAGTCTGCCATTGTTCTTACCGCGAGAAGTGGAAGAGCTGCACTTGCTTATAAAGCCAAGAAGATGGGCTATGATTTGACAAAACTTGAATTAGATATCGTTTATACCGAATTCCTGAATTTCGCAGACAGTAAAAAGGAAGTAGCAGATCACGATATTCACACAATAATGGAGCTTTACAGAAAGAATTCCAGAGCAATTGCTTAATAACTTTATGAAGAAAACTTTATTCGATAAGATTTGGGACTCACATGTTGTTGAGAGTATCCCGAACGGACCGGATATCTTGTATATTGATAAACATTTGATACACGAGGTTACCAGTCCGCAGGCATTTAATGAATTAAGAGAAAGAAAGATACCGGTTTTTAGACCGGATAAGATTGTCGCTACGGCAGATCATAATACACCTACTCAAAATCAGCATTTACCGGTTAAAGACCTATTATCCAGGAAACAGCTTAAGGAATTATCTCAGAATTGTGAAGAGAACAATATCACTCTTTATGGGCTGGGACATCCTTATAACGGGATTGTTCATGTTATGGCTCCCGAGCTGGGAATCACTCAACCGGGGATGACCATTGTTTGCGGGGACAGTCATACCTCAACTCATGGTGCCTTTGGAACTATTGCTTTCGGAATTGGCACCAGCCAGGTAGCACAGGTATTTGCAAGCCAGTGTTTGCTGGTCGAAAAGCCAAGAAAACTACGGGTAAATGTAAATGGGAAATTAAAAAAAGGTGTTCTTCCGAAGGATGTCATCCTTTATATTATAAGCAAACTGGGAACTAATTCAGGGACTGGTTATTTCTGCGAATATGCTGGAAATGTATTCGAAGAAATGTCTATGGAGGGAAGGATGACCGTATGTAATATGAGCATTGAAATGGGTGCAAGGGGCGGACTTATTGCTCCTGATCAAACTACCTTCGAATATGTAAAAGGAAGGGAATTCGCTCCTAAAGGTATAGAATTTGAAAACCAGCTCGAATACTGGAAAACTCTTAAAACTGATGAGGGTGCAAAATTTGATCAGGAATATTCTTTCGAAGCTGAGGATATAGAACCTATGATCACTTATGGAACCAACCCTGTAATGGTAATAAAATTAACCGGTTCTATACCCATTGAAGTAAATAAGAGCGACTCCAAAGCATTGGCTTATATGGATTTTAAGCCGGGTGAAATTCTTTTGGATAAGCCTATTAATTATATCTTCATTGGTAGCTGTACTAATTCCAGAATCGAAGATTTTCGAATTGCCGCCTCCTACATTAAGGGGAAGAAAAAAGCAGAAAATGTGAATGCCTTAATCGTTCCGGGATCCAGGCAGGTTGCAGCACAGATAAAAGAGGAAGGATTAGACCTTATTTTTGAAGAAGCCGGCTTTAATTTACGTCAACCTGGCTGTTCTGCATGTCTGGCGATGAACGATGACAAGATTCCGGAAGGAGAATATTGCGTATCCACCAGTAACAGGAACTTTGAAGGAAGACAGGGACAAGGTTCCAGGACCATCCTTGCAAGTCCTTTAACAGCTGCTGCTACAGCGATAGCCGGAAAAATTACAGATTTCACCAAAAGTTTAAATTAAATGGAAAAGTTTATTACTCTTACAGATACAGCAGTGCCTTTAGATTCAGAGAATGTGGATACAGACCAGATCATTCCGGCTCGCTTCTTAAAGGCTACTGATAAAGCAGGATTTGGTGAGAACTTATTTCGTGACTGGAGATTCAAAAAAGATGGTACACCAAACGAGGAGTTTGTATTAAACGATCCTACTTTTAAAGGGGGCATCTTGGTTGCAGGTAATAATTTTGGATGTGGTTCCAGCAGGGAACACGCTGCCTGGGCTATTAAAGGTTACGGTTTTAAAGCTGTAGTGTCGAGTTATTTTGCGGATATTTTTAAAGGAAACGCATTAAATAATGGTGTTCTTCCTGTACAGGTCACCAATGAGTTCCTCCAGGATATTTTCACTGAATTAAATAAAGATCCAAAGAAAGAATTAAAGATTGATCTGGAAAAACAGCAGATAGAGATCGTAGGAAAAGATAAAAAGGAAAGTTTTGATATAGATCCTTACAAGAAAACCTGCCTGATTAATGGATATGACGACATTGATTTTTTAGTGAGCAAGAAAGAGGCTATAAAAAAATTTGAAGAAAAGAGGATATTATCCAAACCGGAACCACAGATCCGGTAATTTTTAAAAAAATCGTTACAGAGACGAATAAAAAACATGAAGAAATGAAATTAAATATAGCAGTACTTCCCGGAGATGGGATAGGTCCCGAAATAACACAGCAGTCAGTAAAAGTGTTGAAAGCTGTTGCGGAACGTTATGATCATGAGTTCAATTTTGAAGAAGCCTCGGTTGGTGCAGTAGCAATAGACTTGTGGGGAAGTCCGCTACCTGATGCCACTTTGGAACTCTGTAAAAATTCTGACGCTGTGCTTTTTGGGGCAATTGGAGATCCAAAATATGATAATGATCCCTCCGCTAAAGTAAGACCAGAACAAGGATTACTTAAGCTTAGAAAGGAGCTTGGCCTTTTTGCCAATATCAGGCCGGTAAAAGCCTACGACAGTCTTATAGATCGTTCTCCTTTAAAGGCCGAAAATATCTCTGGAACCAATATGGTTATTTTCAGAGAACTAACCGGAGGAATCTACTTTGGAGAAAAAAGCACCAGTGAAGACGGAAAAAGTGCCTCAGACTTGTGCAGCTATACTGTTGAAGAGATCGAAAGAATAGCCCACCTTGCATTCAAATCTGCGCAATCCCGCCTCAATAAACTTACCCTCGTAGATAAGGCTAATGTATTGGAAACCTCAAGGCTATGGAGAAAAACAGTTACCGAACTCGGTAAAAATGAGTATCCGGGCGTGAAGATCGATTTCCTTTTTGTTGATAATGCGGCCATGCAAATGGTACTAAATCCAAAACAGTTCGATGTAATTCTTACAGAAAATATGTTTGGAGATATACTTTCTGATGAAGCCAGTGTTATTGGTGGAAGTATTGGATTGCTGGAATCGGCTTCTATAGGAGAAAAAAGCGCTCTTTTTGAGCCTATACATGGATCCTATCCACAAGCTGCCGGCAAGGGTATTGCAAATCCAATAGCCTCCATCTTATCCTCAGCTATGTTACTCGAACATTTTGGATTGGAAAAAGAAGCCAATGCAGTGAGAAAAGCAGTAGAGGTAAGCATAAAATTAAATGTCGGCACCCAGGATATCAATAAGGATAATCATTATTCCACTGAAAAGGTTGGTGATTTTCTGGAAAGTGTTTTAGCCGATACAGAAGACCACATCATCAATAATGAAAACCTGAATTTTGGTCAGATGACAATTATTTAAACTTTCTTCATTAAGTTTTACCTCCCGTTTACGTCTGTGGTTTGCGGGAGGTTTTTATTTTCTGAGTATTTCAATATAAATTTTCTTTCTTCTGATTTTATCGAGTGAAAGATTATCCTTGGAACCGAGATGTGAATGCTTTTTATCCTGGCCTGCCTGGTAATTATTATTTTGGACCTGTCCTCCTATTTCCTTATAAGCTTCCCTGAATGACATCCCCTGCATTACGAGATCATTTATACTATCTACCGTGAAAAGGTATTTATATTTTTCCTCCTTAATATCTATATCTTTTATTTTAATCTGAGAAATGGAATAATCAAAAATATCCAGGATCTCCTTGATATTTTCAACCGCATAAATACTGTTCTCCTTTATAAGCTGAAAATCTCTGTGGTATCCACTTGGAAGGTTGTTTGTAATCAGGATCATTTCATTTGCGATGGCCTGAAGTTTATTACATTTTCCCCTTATTAGTTCGAAAACATCAGGATTCTTTTTGTGAGGCATTATAGAGGATCCGGTGGTTAATTCATCGGGAAAGGCAATGAAATCAAAGTTCTGACTCATGTAAAGACATACATCCATCGCAAACCTGGAAAGAGTATTGGCTAAGGATGCAATGGCTGAAGTAATAGTTCTTTCGCTCTTACCCCTACTCATTTGGGCTGCTACAACATTGTATTTAAGTTGAGAAAACCCTAATTCTTTTGTTGTGAATTCTCTGTCGATTGGAAAAGAAGAACCATAACCTGCCGCCGAACCCAAAGGATTCTGATCTACGACTTTTAACGAAGCATCAAGTAAATAAAGGTCGTCTATCAATAATTCAGCATAAGCCGAAAACCAAAGTCCAAAAGAAGAAGGCATTGCTACCTGTAAATGAGTGTACCCCGGTAATAATTTATCTTTATAGGTTTCTGCCAGACTTAAAAGCGTCTCGGTAAGCCGATCCGTTTTTTTTGAAATCAGGAATAAATTATCCTTAAAATACAGTTGCATTGCGACCAGAACCTGGTCGTTACGTGAACGTGCGGTGTGTATCTTTTTTCCGGTTTCACCAAGGGATTTTGTAAGTTCGAATTCGATCTTAGAATGAACATCTTCAAAATCCTCCTCGATCTCAAAATCGCCCTGCTCTATCTGTGAAGTCATCCTGTCTAATTCATTCACTAATTGATCAACTTCAATTTTATTCAAGATCCCAACTTCACCTAGCATACGAGCATGTGCCTTGGAAGCTTTGAGGTCGTATTCCGCCAGATACATATCCAGTTTCCTGTCATTGCCAACGGTAAACTTCTCAATTCTTTTATCTATCGAAATACCTTTATCCCAGAGTTT
>CAYWAB010000183.1:0-4662 GCA_964456105.1 uncultured Christiangramia sp.
CTACATTCAAATCCAGGGTAACCCATACATTTGTGAATGGTAACCTGGTATATAGGAATTTTAAACACCAGCCATTTGCTAAAGTTGCCGAAAGATTAAGTTTTGACCGTTAATACAAGATACAGATTACTAGCGCTGTTGGTTCTCATTTTTTCAGTCTCCTGCCAGAACCTGGAGAAGACTGAAAAACCGGAGGACCTTATTCCTGAGGACAAGATGATAGATGTTCTTACGGAATTGACACTGGTACATGCAGCTCGTAATTTTAACAGGGAAAAACTGGAAAAGACCGGCCTTATCCCAGATCAGTACATTTATAATAAGTTCGATATCGACAGTCTGCAATTTCAGCGTAGTACCGAATATTATTCTGAACAATATTCCACTTATGAGACCATGTACGACAGCGTAAAGAACAGGATCCAAAGGATGAAGACAAGGCTTGACTCCATCAGGGAAATCGAGGTGAGGATAGAAGATAGCATCAGGCAGGCCAAGAAAGATTCCATCAGGAGCCGTGATTCTTTAGGGATTAAAAAGGATTCTGTAAATGTCGATCTTGAAATATATGAAGATACCAGGCCAGACAGTCTGGTACTTCCTCCGTCTTCCCTTAAGGATAATTGAACAGGATTATTCTGTTCTATGTTCCTCTATATAAATCGCAGCAGATTCTTTTAACACCTGGTCTACCGGAGTGAATTTAAAATCAATGCTTTCTTTGATTTTTGAATTGTCATAAAAAGCACTTTCAAACAATCCATTGATATTATCCCGGGTGATTCTTTGCTTCATTCCTAACCAGCTCCCAATTTTTTGTGAGATCCAGGCAATGGCGATCATCCATTTTTTAAGTTGTTTGTGTGGTTTTGGCTTGTTCATATGAACAGCCGTCCATTTTAAGACCTTTTCAAAGCTGAGGTTTTCAGCTACAAGGATGAATTTCTCATTTTGGATGTGAGAATCCATAAGTGTTGTCATGGCATCAACAACATCGCGAACACCAACAAAACCACTTACTTTTGGGAAATGATATTTTAAACCTTTTGCTATTTTGCTGAAGATCTTTCCGCTCCCATCATTCCAGTAGCCGGGCCCAAGAATTATTCCGGGATTAACTATAATTGTCTCAAGCCCCTCCTGACTGGCCCGCCAGACTTCAATTTCGGCCCCATATTTAGAGATCGCATAATAATTATGATCCTCTTCCGGGTTCCATTTGGTCATTTCATCCACCCTTTTATCTTTAAGGGAAGAACCTAAGGCGGCAACACTGCTGGTGTAACATAATTTTCTGATCTTTTTTGAAATACATAGATTCACCACATTGGCCGTACCTTCAATATTGATCTTTCTAAGCTTTTTTTCATCTGAAGGATCAAAGGAAATAAGAGCTGCACAATGGTAAACCTTATCAATTCCATCGAAAGCTTTAGAAAGGGCCGGGATATCCAGAATGTCCGCTTCAACCCATTCAATAGAAGAATAAAGCCGCTCAGCCTGATCAGGATCAGTATAGTATGAAAATATTTTTTTTACAGAAAGAACATCGCTGCCAGCTCGTTTTGTAGCACGTACTTTCTCATTTTGGTTGGTTAGCCGGTAAAGCAAATGAGCACCAACCAAACCTGTTCCTCCGGTTACAAGAATCATGGGGTAAATATAGCCAAAGCACTTAGGAAAAATAAGACTAAATGGTATCTTTACCGCTGTTTTTTATTTGAAAAATCAAATTATGGATAAGAATTTCGTGGAAGAGCTTACCTGGCGGGGGATGATACATGACGTTATGCCAGGAACCGAAGAGCATTTAATGGAAGAAATGAGAGCGGCCTATGTGGGAATAGATCCAACGGCCGACTCTTTGCATATAGGACATTTGGTAGGTGTGATGATGCTTAGACATTTTCAGCTGGCAGGTCATAAGCCTTTTGCTTTGGTAGGAGGCGCTACAGGAATGATAGGAGACCCTTCAGGAAAATCTGCCGAAAGAAACCTTCTTGATGAAGAAACCTTAAGGCATAATCAGAATGCACTGAAAGAGCAATTATCTAGATTCCTTGATTTTACTTCAAAAAATGATAATGCGGCAGTTCTGGTAAATAATTACGACTGGATGAAGGATTTCTCATTCCTGGGTTTTATCAGGGATGTGGGTAAGCATATTACAGTTAACTATATGATGTCTAAGGATTCTGTAAAGAAAAGACTTTCGTCCGACTCGGCTGAGGGAATGTCGTTTACAGAATTCACTTATCAATTAGTACAGGGTTATGATTTTCTTCATCTTTTCCAAAAGCATGATTGTACCCTTCAAATGGGAGGAAGCGATCAGTGGGGAAATATCACCACAGGCACGGAGCTTATTCGAAGGATTGGAAATGGAAAAGGATATGCATTAACCTGTCCTCTTATAACTAAGGCTGACGGCACAAAATTCGGTAAAACTGAAGGAGGGAACGTATGGTTGGATGCAAACCGGACGTCCCCATATAAATTTTATCAGTACTGGCTAAATACAAGTGATGAGGATGCAGAGAAGTATATCAAGATATTTACTTTTTTAAGCAAGCCGGAGATCGAGGAACTGGTAGAAAAGCATAAGGAAGCACCACATCAAAGAGAATTACAGAGGGTCCTCGCTAAAGAGGTTACTACCATGGTGCATTCTGAAACGGATTATGAAAATGCGGTAAAGGCTTCTGAAGTGCTTTTTGGAAAAAGTACTGCGGAAGATCTAAAGAGTTTGAATGAAGCAACTTTCCTTGATGTTTTCGAAGGAGTGCCTCAGGCCGAGGTTGCTATGAGCAAGATTGAAAATGGATTGGACATGATCGCAGCATTATCAGCCGAAACAGGATTTTTAAACTCTAATGGAGAAGCCAGAAGAGCCTTAAAGGAAAATTCCGTTTCAGTAAATAAGGAGAAGGTGAAGGAGGATTATTCCATCACTCCTTCAGATCTTATCAGTGGCAAATATGTAATCATTAATAAGGGTAAAAAGAATACTTATATTATAAGAGCGGTTTAAAATACAAAAGCCTTCGGAATCTCTCCCGAAGGCTTTGCAACTAACTAACCAATCTAATATGAAAAATTTCACTTAGGTTGCAGAATATCAGTATTTTGGGGTTAACTGTATCCTACACACTTTATGTCGTGAAAAGCTGTTTCACTTTACATAAAAACTGGAAAAATTTTTAAAAATATTAAAGCACCAACAGGTTACATCCACGAACATCACTATTATCAAACCTTCCCAGAATTTCAACTTTTTTATTTTTTATTTTTCCGAGGTCCTGCGTTGCTATAAAAGAGCATGAATTAATATTAGCCAGGTCGATTACATTAATACCGCCGGTCTTATTTTCAGGTTGTAAGCTCAGTGCATCCTCCGGGTCCCGAATGAGAATCTCCATCCATGGCGGACATTCAAAAACACCGCTTCCATAAGAATAGGCCTGGGATAAAAGTTCTGTCATCCCGTATTCACTGTGGATATGATTTAGTCCAAAACCTTTACGGAGTTTAGTATGCAACTCCTCGCGAATCATTTCTTTCCGCCTGCCCTTCATTCCACCGGTTTCGATGACTATGGTATTAGCTAAGCTAAACTTATGTTTCTCGATAAGATCCAGGAGTGCAAAAGATACCCCTATGAGGATTATCTTTTCTCCGGCTGCATCCAGTTCACGAAGTTTATCTGCGAGTTCATCCAGATTATGAAGATAGAATCCGCTGTTAGCCTTACCTGATTGTTGTATTAGGGAATCTATCATAAAGATAAGAGAGGAACCCTTTCGCTCCAGATAGGAGGGGAGCAGGGCAAGGATCGTATAGTCTCCCGGTTGCCCATAAAATTTCCTGAAAGCGGTATCGAAACTTTTCTTGTAAATATCAAGATCAGAAACATGATGCCTACTGGTAGCTTTACCGCTGGTGCCACTGCTGGTAAATGTGATCTCTATGTTCTTGCTGCCGGAGATGATTTCTTTACTCTTAAAGAATTCTATTGGCAGGAAAGGGATATCATGATATTCTGAAATATGGCCAGGGGTTCTTTTCAGAAGTTTACAGAAGTGATGATAGACAGGATTATTATGGAACTGATGCTCAAAGACTTCCATGCATACCTCAGTAAATTGAATTTTATTACTGATCTGAAATATCCTGTCTTCAAGCATAGCTGTTCTTTAGGCCAAAATTAAGGAATAAAAAAAGCCTCTGAAAAAGAAGCTCTATAATTTAAGATATAAGGTGATTTTATTTTATTACCAGCTTTCTTGTTGCTTTGGCTTTTCCTTCCTGGATTTTAAGAATATAGATTCCTGGAGTTAAGGTTGATACATCCATTTCTCTACCTCTAATCCGGGTCTTATGTACCGATTTGCCCAGTACATTGAATATCTCTATGATCTTGTCCTGATTTTTTGTGGAAGAAATATACACTTTTCCTCCGGTCACCGGGTTGGGATAGATCGAAAGCCCATCGATAGGAAGTTCTGTTCGATCACCAGCACGATCAGCCTGCTGAGCATTTGCAGGAGCTGCAAACATCAGGAAACCAATAAGAAATAATACGATTAAGTATTTTTGCTTCATGCTGTACATAAGAGGTTTAGACAAACTTACAAATAAAAATTCAAAAATCCTGCCAATAAA
>CAYWAB010000184.1:0-4619 GCA_964456105.1 uncultured Christiangramia sp.
GCTGTACAAAGGTAAATTTTTATTCACGGCTAACCTTGTCTATCCCGTTAATTTTTTTGAGCCTTTGAATGATGGTATTAAGGATGTTGTTATTCTTTACCACCAGGGTGATTCGACCACTGAAGATACCTCCTGAACTGTCAAAATTAATGTTTTGCATGTTCACGTGCATATTACTGGAAATTTCCTGAGTGATCTCGCTAACCAGACCAATGTTGTCTATACCCTGGAGTTTAATAACTGCTTTAAAGTCCTGCTGAGAACTGTCTATCCATTTCGCCTGAATTATCCTATAAGCATAATTACTTTGAAGCTGCAGGGCATTAGGACAGTCTTTTTTATGGACTTTGATCCCGTCGTTTACCGAAATAAATCCAAAAACATTATCTCCGGGAATTGGGTTGCAACAATTGGACAGTTTATATTCCAGTTTTTCTTCTTCCTTTCCAAAAACAAGTTGGTCGTACTTGGAAGTGATCTCTTCCTTGTTAAGATCTGTTGAAACAACAGGTTTCTTGATCTTATTCTTGATATAACTAACCAGGGCATTACTTCTGGAAGAAGCAAACTCCTTAAGCATCTGGTTGTCTATCTTACCAATACCTACTCTGTAAAAAAGGTCGAGACTGGTTTTTAGGTTAAAGAACACAACAAGTTCATTAATGGACTTTTCGTTAAAAGGAATTTTCTGAGCTTTAAGCTTTCTGGCCAAAACAGCTTTTCCTTCTTCTGCTATTTCTTTTTTCTCTTCCTTAAGTGAAGATTTAATTTTAGCCCTGGCCCGGGCCGTAGTTGCATAATCAAGCCAGTTCACATTTGGCTTTGCGTTATCTGAGGTAATGATCTCAACCTGATCACCACTCTTTAGCTCATGGCTTAAAGGAACCAATTTATTGTTTACCCTGGCACCCCGCGTATGAATACCAATTTCCGTATGAATGCTAAAAGCGAAATCCAAAGGAGTAGAACCTTTTGGTAGAGATTTAAGATCTCCCTGAGGAGTAAATACAAAAATTTCTTTGGAATAAAGATTTAGTTTGAACTGTTCTACAAAGTCAACCGCATTGATATCAGGGCTTTCTAAAGCCTCCTGCAATCTTGTAACCCATTCCTCAAAGCCTCTTTCTTCCTTATTATCGTCTCCCTGTTTGTATTTGTAATGAGCAGCATATCCTTTTTCAGCGATCTCATTCATGCGCTCACTTCTTATCTGTACCTCAACCCAACGACCTTTAGGTCCCATTACAGTAATGTGCAAGGCTTCATAACCTGTGGATTTTGGAGAGGATATCCAGTCTCTCAATCGGGTAGGGTTAGGCCGGAAATGGTCGGTAACGATAGAATAGATTTTCCATGCAAGGAATTTTTCCTGTGAAGGATCACTCTTATAAATGATCCTGATGGCGAATTTATCGTAGACCTCGTCAAAGTTTATATTCTGAGCCTTAATTTTCCTGTTTATGGAGTAAATAGATTTAGGCCTTCCTTTGATCTCATACTCCAGGTCCTCCTTATCCAGTGAGTTCTGGATCACCTTACTAAACTCCCTGATGTATTCGTCCTGCTGTTCCTTGCTTTCCTTGATCTTTTTCAGAATCTCCTGATAGACTTCAGGCTCGGTATACTTCAGGCCAAGGTCTTCCAATTCAGATTTTATATTATAAAGTCCTATTCTATGGGCAAGTGGAGCATAGATATAAAGTGTTTCCGAAGCTATCTTTACCTGCTTATCCGGCCGCATACTGTCCATGGTTTGCATATTGTGCAAACGGTCTGCTATCTTTATAATAATAACCCTTACGTCATCATTCAGGGTTAATAGCATTTTCCTGAAATTTTCAGCCTGAAGGGATACATCCTTGTCCTTTTTAAGACTGGATATTTTAGTCAAACCGTCAACAATTCGTGCAACGGTACCCCCGAACTGTTCTTCCAGATCCTTAAGTGTATATTTGGTGTCTTCTACTACATCATGGAGAAGAGCTGCGGCGATAGAGGTAGCATCCAGACCAATCTCGGAGGCTACGATCTTCGCGACGGCAATGGGGTGAAATATATAGGCTTCTCCCGATTTTCTTCGTTGTTCCTTATGGGCGTCAACAGCTGTATCAAATGCTTTTCTGATAAGTTTTTTATCATCTTCAGAAAGGGTTTGATAGCTTATACGGAGCAGTTCCTTGTACTGCCGGGCAATTTGCTTGTTTTCTTTTTCTATAGCTGCCTCTGTCATCATAGGTTAAAAATACAATTAAGATGTAAACGATACAACTAAAAACCGGCTTTCAGGTTACGGTATCGCTGCAGTAGACTTGGATGTGAGTAATGTACAAAAATATACGCTTTGTGGGGAGTAAGATTGCTCAAGGTATTTCTTGAAAGTTTCTTCAGGCTTGAGATCAATGAATCTCCATTATAAGTGTGTTTGGCATAATCGTCTGCCTGGTATTCAAATTTTCTGGAGAGAAAGTTCATAAGAAGTCCGGTTATTTCTGAAATTGGACTGTATAAAATACCAAAAGCCACAAGGCCAATATGGAAACTTGGTTGAGAAACTCCAAGTGCTTCTGAAAGCATTGGATTTCCAATAAATAGTGACAATAACCACAATGTGAATCCTGTGGTTAAAATTGAAGCAATAAGGTTGACGATTATATGATTTTTCTTGTAGTGACCTACTTCGTGGGCAAGAACTGCCACGATTTCCTCTTCCTGCAAGTCTTCAATAAGAGTATCATAAAGAGTAATTCTTTTTTCTCTTCCAAATCCAGAGAAATAAGCATTGGCTTTAGTGCTTCGTTTAGAGCCGTCTATTACAAAAATATTATCCAGCTTAAAGCCGACACTTTTAGCATATTGCTCGATTTTTGTCCTTAAAGAGCCTTCTTTTAGTGGGGCCTGTTTATTGAAAAGAGGAACTATTAATTTTGCGTAGAACATATTCATGAAAACAGAAAATACAGCAATTAATATCCATGCATACCACCAGAAATCTTCACCTGCTATTTGATAAAACCAGACGATGAGGGCCAGGATACCTCCTCCTATAATAGCCATCATTCCGAAGCCTTTTATCTTATCCAGTATAAAAGTCCTCTTAGTGGTTTTATTAAAACCATATTTCTCTTCGATAACAAAAGTGCTGTACCAGGAGAACGGAGTCATAATGATATCACTGGCAAACATTATTATTCCAAAAAAGATCAGCGCAATAATTATAGAATTATCACTGATGCTTCTGGCAATACCATCAACATATGCAAATCCGTCAAAAATGATGAATCCCAGGGTAAGCAATACAGAAAAAGTGGAACTTACCAGGCCAAATTTGAATCTTTCTCTCTTATAATTCTGAGATTTTTCATATTCTTTTTGATCGTAAACATCAGCTAATTCCTTAGGGATAGGGTCATCAAAGTGTTTAGCATTAAGGGTGTCTAGTACTTTGTCGAAAAGGAAGTCAACTACAATTACTCCAATTATGATATAAAAAAGTATTTCTGAATTCAAATGAATGATTTTTAGTGAAAATTAATTAGCAAAAAAGGATCCGCTTTTTACTGAAAGCCTCTTTGACGTTTCGCCTCAAAAATAAGAATTCCTGCTGCCACAGAAACATTCATACTATCAATTTCACCTTGCATTGGAATAATGATATTTTGAGTGGAATTCTCCAGCCATTCATCGCTTAATCCCGTAGCTTCGGTACCCACAATAATAGCAGATGGACCTGTGAAATCTATAGTATTATAATGCTTGGAGGCCTGGAGAGCAGCTGAATAAATATTAATATTCTTTGAATTTAGAAATTCGACTATCTCTTTGGTAGACCCCACAGCGATTTGATTGGTGAAAATACAGCCCACACTACTTCTGATGATATTTGGATTGTAAAGATCTGTTTTTGGGTTAGCAATAATCACAGCATCAATCCCTGCAGCGTCTGCCGATCTTAATATAGCCCCGATATTTCCGGGTTTTTCGGGAGCTTCAGCGACCAGGACAAGTGGATTAGGAATCTTAAAGTTAATAGTTTCCAATCCATGTCCCTTTGCCGTAAAAACTGCGATCAACCCTTCTGTGCTACCTCGATAAGCTACTTTTTCATACACTTCTTTATCAATTTCGATAATTTCTGTAGCTTGTTCAGAATTGGTTTTGGAAATCGTCAGAACTTCCTGGAAATCAATTAGACCTGCGTTAAAATAAAGTTTAAGTGGCTGATAGCCCCCTTTTAAGGCTAAATGGATCTCTCTTTGTCCCTCAACGATGAAAACCCCCTCCTTTCTCCGGTTACGTGACTTTTCCTGTAGCTGGATCAGGTGTTTTATTTCTTTGTTCTGTACGCTGGATATCTTCTTGAGCATGGATGTAAAAATACGTAGATATAAATCATAAAAAAAGCCCGTCGAGATACTGTAATGGTTGTGAATTAGAAAGTATTTCGGGAATCATCAAAATAGTTAACCAGTAAAGCAACGACATAGCTGTAACTCTTCATACCATCTTCCTGGTTGTTTACTATCAAATAACGATTGTATGTAGCATGGAAAATCGGTTCCAGAGGATTGGTATGTTTTAACCAGAATTCTTTTACCTCTTTATAATTCTCCAGGGTAGAG
>CAYWAB010000185.1:0-4555 GCA_964456105.1 uncultured Christiangramia sp.
TGCAGAGAAATTATTATTACCATCCAATAGATCGTTGATATGTTCCAATTTAAAGAATATCCTCGTTTGGTCTACTTTAGCATTGAAGAAGAAGTCTACAATAGGATATCCTCCAAGAGTTAGATCATTCTGTACATAAAACTCTGCAAGAACAGGATCGTATGCGTTCATTTGATATTCAGTAAAATATTTCAAAGTAAAACCAGTTTGAAGGTAGAGCGCTTTATCGAACCAGAAATCCTTATAGTATATGGAATTTCGAGTGACGAATTCTGGTACATTCAAAACTCCGACTCCTTCCAAAACATTCTGATACATTACCGTATTATAGGATCCGAAAATTCCCAGATCAAATTCTTTTTCGGCTTTTATTTTTAAATAACGTACAGCATCGTCAGATTGAAATGGTTTTACAAAGCCATCCTCATTAGTTGAGAAGTAAGTATAATTCTGAATTTGCTCCAGACTTCCAAATAAATTCAGAAGTCGTTCAGACCTAAAATCACCAAAGATCCTTTGAGTGCTCACATTATCGAAGTCATTCTGCCAGTTATAATTAATATAGTCACTTTGATAAAGCAGGAAATTGAAATTTGGCGCGCTACTATTTTGATTAATCCCAAAACGGATGCTATTCTCTTTGTTAAAATCATATCCTGCAGAAGCCATAATATAATTCCCTGAAAGTTCATCAGAGAGATTAAGCTTTGCATCTGCCTCTAAACTGAAACCACCTATTTCCTTTTTATAGCTGGCTGCCACATGGATCACATTACCCTTAAGCTTATTTACTATTGTATCGCCCGGCTTGACAAAAACTGAGTTATATCCATAATCATAACCGGTAATGCCACCTCTGAAACCAATCTCACCTAAAAGCCTGTTCCTGTATTCTACAGAACCTTCGTTCATTATGGTTTCCAAACGAGTCTCATCCTGAAGATTTGAAGCTTCAAAAGATTCTCCAAATAATTCATTTTCTGCGGTAGCCTGCCTAAACAAAAATTTCCTGTAACTATAATTAAGCTTATGACCCAGGGTGATTTTATTCACAGAATCCTTTGGACGGGTAAGCATATATTCCTGATCCAGATAGAAACGTTTTCCGAACAGGATATTTTCGGCATTCTCGAACTCCACTTCTAAAACAGATCTATCTTCAAATTCAGGTTCTTTAGCTATATATTGCTGAATTGCCTGGGAAGTAAGACCACCGTTTTCCTCATTAAGAAGATCTTGAGAAACAAAATGAGCCTTAACATTATATTTTTCATTATCGGTATGGTAATTAAACGTCATCCTTAAATTACCGGTACTTGTTAAATTATGCTGGTATTTACCAAGGGCCCTGGTGCCCTTGTAGGCAATGGAGGCATTGAAATTATCTGAAATATTGGTAGTGAAAAGCGCATCCAGCTGTTGCCCCTGCTCCGGGACAGTTTTGAAATATAACTCGGTTAAAGGAGTGGGGACATAATAATAATCTATATCCTCTACATCCATAAAATTGTAATGTCTAACCTGGGCGGCAAAACCGGGGAAAGTTTCCTGATAAGGCCTTGAATAGCTGAGACTGTTGTAAGGCTGACCTGTATTGGAAAAAGGAAGCAACTCAAAAGTATCCCTTCTAAGGTAATTGAACTCATAATCTTTGATAATAGTTAAAGTAGTATCTACATAAGTAGTATCGTTCTTATAGGAGATTATCTTATACAAGTCTATAGGAGCAACAGAATCCTGAACGGTAGTTTCTTTACCCTGTGCTGCTCCGCCTCCTTTAGGGCCCAGTTTTATCTGGCTATAGCCAAACGAAAACGAAAGCAAGAAAAAGCATAAAAAGGGATATTTCATCAAACATCAAATCTGGGACAAAAATATAATAATAAAAGCAAGAATAGGAAGTTTAACTGAAAAGGTAAAACATTTAAAATTCAAAAATGGTAATAAAAAAAGGGTGATTTGTAAACAAATCACCCTTTTTATGATTAAGGATAGGTACTATCCTAGATTGAAAAGTCAACTGAATCTTCTGATCCAAAATCGCCAACGATAGTGGCTATTACATTGCCAGCGTAGCTGATCGTAATAGAACCTTCATTTGGATAACTTAGACCATCACCAAATGAATCTGTAACCACAAAAGTGTAATCACCTTGTCCTACACAATAAGAACGAGATAAGGATGTGGTACCATCAGTGTAACCACCACCTGTTACTACGGTATTCCCAGAACCATCAAGCAGTTGCCAATCTATTTCACTAGCATAACCATCAAAAGCGAAAGCGATAGTTAAAGCGCTACCAGGACAACTTCTAGAAACGTTTAAGCTCAAACCTGATCCTGCAGTAAGACCAGGACCTTCCTCAAGACCTAAAGTTAGAGTTTTACCTCCAACTCCTAGGCCAATATCGGAAACCTCCACTGTGAAGGTAGCTTCGTTAATTCCGGCAGGAATAGTTACCGAAGAAGGAACATTATAAGCCCCTGCATCCATAGTACCACCAACCAGAATATTGAAATCTCTACTCTGTCCAGATATATTCGCCGCGTAAACAGTAGCTTCATAAGTAGTGGAACCATCAACTGGAACTCCCACATTGGCACTGCTGTTCGCGAAAGTAATGTAATTAGGTGGCGTATAATCATCATCATACTGACATCCAGTAAACAATGACGCTGACACGGCCACCAATAAAATTAGAATTTTTTTCATACTATAAATTTATTTGTTCTTTTATTTAAATGAGATTCCTTATTGGAAATTAATGAATGGGTTGTTCTGAATCTCCAGTTCTGGAATTTCGAAATCCATTCTGTCATCATCGTAAGGAATCGGCACACCTACAAAAGAAAGGTGATTAGAACCTCTTACGGTGGTAGCTTTATTTCTCTTCATAGCAAGATAACTCTTTCCTTCTCCCCAAAGCTCGATTCTGGTTTGAAGATAGATTTCATCTTGAAGCACCTGCCCAGCAAGCCCATCTAAATAAGAAGAATCATCAACTCTTTGATCCATAAGCGTCTTAAGACGACTTACAGCTGCTGCATCATTTCCTAATCTGGCGTTAGCCTCAGCATTAAGAAGATACATCTCTGCCACTCTCATGTAAACGTAGTCAGTTGTAATTACAGTCTGCCCACCAATAACACGGTTTGGATCGTAGAATTTATTCAATGGCATAAGATCAGCATATCCTCCTGTTGGAGCTCTAAACTGAGTCTTACGGATGTCATCATCTGAGATTTCAGCGTATAGACCAGCATCTATTGCTTTAGCATCACCTGCCCAAGCATAGCTATAAGTAAAGCGGTCTATTTGACCCCACCATGATACAAGACCTAATCCTACATCAGCAGTCAGATCGATACCCCACATCCATCCTGAAGTATTAAGATCGTTAAATCCTCCAACAACTTCGTCTGATGACATTAAGGTAAACCCACCATTATTGATCACATCAGCTGTAAGAGTTCTAACACCATCCCAGTTTTCAGTAACACCGTAAACATAGGCAAGCATACCCTCAGCTACATACTTATTGATCTCATTTTTCCCGGCACGGTTAAATCCGTCCAATAGACCGATTGCATCCTCAAGGTCACTTATAATAAGACCATAGATCTCTGAAGCAGGTACAAGAGGTCCATTCTGATCCTGAAGATCATCATAGATATGAAGAATCTCTTCAGACGGATCATAACTATTAGTGAAATATTGAGCAAGGTAGAAGTAAGAGTGAGCTCTTATTGCCTTAGCCTGTCCAAGAATGTATCTGTTCTCAGGAAGTTCCGGCTCGGCATCGTTTCCACCTAATGCATCGATTACTGTATTGGCCGAACGGATGATTCGGTAGTAGTATCTCCACACCTGGTAGTTATCTGTAAAGGTGAAATCCAAAGGAGCCTGGAATTCAGTGATACTTGCACGGTACCATCCATACGTACTTACGGAAAGCGCCATATCTCCGCATAGCATATCTCCGAAAATGTCATATGCTTTTTGTCCAAAATCATCGTGACCACCTGTTCCACCTGTACCGGTTTCCACAGTCAAGGAATAGATACCTGTCATTGTACCTCGAACAACAGCCGGGTTTTTCTCCGCAGCTTCAGCAATCTGACCCGCAGTTAGAAACTCGGTAGGCTGCTCGTCCAGGAATTCTTCACTACAACTCACCCCAAAAAGTAGGATCGCTGCAGCACCTGTTATTTTTAATAAATTTTTCATAAACTATTTTTTTATAATTAAAATTTAACTCTTAATCCGGCGGTAATTGTTGTAAGCGGAGCGTATAAACGACGTCCAGAGTTACCAGATTCACTAGTGTTTGGAAGGAATCCATCCCTTGCCGTTTTCACAAAAAGGTTATCACCAGAGAAGAATATATTCACATAATTTATGCCAGTATCAGCTAATAGGTCTTTAGATATAGTATATCCAACCAATGCGTTGTTAAGAGCAAGATAATCTGTACTTGTTAGGAAACGAGTAGATGTAGAAGTTGAGTTCTGGTCGATACCATCAGCCAATCTTGGTACACTTGTAATGTCTCC
>CAYWAB010000186.1:0-4516 GCA_964456105.1 uncultured Christiangramia sp.
CGGATTCGAACCGCTGTACAAGGTTTTGCAGACCTCTGCCTAGCCACTCGGCCACGATGCCTTTTTTACAGGTTGGCAAATGTAATAAAAATTTTAAGTTTCAAGCCAAAATTTACCTTGATTTCGTTCGGCTTACCGTTACCATAGCCACATTCCCTCCTATAGGAGGATTTATCTTGGAAACGTCTACTTTAGCTTTCCGAACCATGATAAGTTCGTCCATTATTCTTTTAAGGATTCTTTCCGCCACATTTTCAAGAAGTTTAGAACGTATGGACATTTCTTCCTTAACGATCTTATTTAAGTGAACGTAATCTACGGTATCATTCAATTGGTCGCTTTTGGCTGATTGAGACAGATCTGCATTTATTTTGAGATCAACTCTATATTCACTTCCTATTTTTCCTTCCTCTTCAAGGCATCCATGATAAGAGAATAACCTGATATTCTTTAATTTAATTACGCCCACAATGAATTTTTCACAAAGATAAGATTCAGCATTTTAGTTTTCAATTATTATAAGACAATTTACCAATACTAATATGCCGCATTTGCTGCTATCGACTTAAATTTTGATAAATTTGCCTTTTATTTTAATTCAGATATGGCCGAAGGAAAAAAGTCCCTCAATTTTATTGAGCAAATAATAGAAGAAGATCTTAAGAATAATTATAAAAAGGAAGACCTTAAATTTCGTTTTCCTCCTGAACCTAATGGGTATTTACATATAGGGCACGCGTCGTCAATTTGTTTGAATTTTGGTCTTGGAGAGAAATATGATGCTCCGGTAAACCTTCGTTTCGATGATACCAATCCAATGAAAGAGGAGCAGGAGTATGTAGATGCGATTAAACGTGATGTGGAATGGTTAGGTTATAAATGGGAAAAAGAATGCTACGCATCAGATTATTTCCAGCAATTATATGATTGGGCTGTTGAATTGATCAAAAGTGGTGATGCTTATGTAGACAGTCAGACATCAGAAGAAATTGCAAAACAAAAGGGAACTCCTACTGAGCCTGGTGAAGCAAGCCCTTACAGAAACAGATCTGTAGAGGAAAATCTTGATCTTTTCAAGAAAATGAAGAACGGGGAAACTCCTGAAAGGGGACATGTTCTTAGGGCTAAGATAGATATGTCATCGCCTAATATGTTGATGAGAGATCCCGTAATGTACAGATGTTTACATAAGGCACATCACCGCACTCAGGAAAATTGGAAGATATATCCAATGTATGACTGGGCCCATGGTCAAAGTGATTTTATCGAGCAGGTTTCGCACTCTTTCTGTACTCTGGAATTCCTACCACATAGGGAACTTTATAATTGGTTTATTGATAAGGTTGCCAGACCGGGCGATTTTGAACCAAAACAAAGGGAGTTTGCCAGAAGGAATTTAAGCCATACAGTGGTGAGCAAAAGGAAATTGCTTCAACTGGTAGAGAAAGGTTTTGTAGATTCATGGGATGATCCCCGAATGCCTACTATTTCCGGTCTAAGGCGAAGAGGATATACTCCTGAATCTATTAAGAAATTTGCTGAATCTATTGGAGTAGGGAAGCGGGAGAATTTAATAGATGTTTCTCATCTTGAATTTTGTGCAAGGGAAGATCTAAATAAAGTAGCTCCAAGGGTAATGGGTGTTTTGGATCCTGTAAAACTTGTGATCACTAATTATCCGGAAGACGAAGAAGAATGGCTGGAGGCAGAGAATAATCCTGAAGATGAATCTGCAGGGTTCAGAAAAGTTCCTTTCTCAAGAGAACTTTACATAGAGCAGGAAGATTTTAAAGAAAGTGCCAACCGTAAGTTCTTTAGACTTACTCTAGGAAAAGAAGTAAGACTAAAGAATGCTTATATCATCAAAGGTGAAGACGTAATAAAGGATGAAAGTGGTAACATTACCGAAATTCATTGTACTTATGATCCTAAAAGCAAGAGCGGAAGTGGAACTGAAGAATCCATGCGCAAAGTAAAAGGAACGCTTCACTGGGTGTCTGTAAAACATGCAGTTAAAGCTGAGGTGAGGCTTTATGACAGGTTATTTACAGAAGAAGAACCGGATGGAGATAAAGAGAAGGATTATCTGGATTTTGTCAATCCTGATTCTTTGAATGTCGTTACCGGATATCTTGAACCTAGTCTAAAGGAAGCCAAAGTTCAGGATAAAGTCCAGTTCCAAAGGATAGGTTATTTTTGTGTTGATAAGGATTCTACTGCTGATAATCTTATTTTCAATAGAACTGTAGGCCTGCGTGATTCTTGGGCTAAAAAGAAGAATTAAGATTCTGTTTGGAGTCTCTTAAGAATATTTTAGCAAAGGAATTTAACATATTAACCGGTTATTAACAAGTAAAGGAATTGCCAACACGTATCTTTGAAGGACTAATAACCTAAAAATCAAATTATGGCAAATACAGGAAACACTCTCTTAGCATTAATAACCGGAGCAGCAATTGGTGCTGGAATAGGTCTATTATATGCTCCGGACAGTGGTGATAATACCCGGAAAAAACTGAAAAAAGATGCTAGAGAAGCACAGGATAAGTTGAACAAAAGATACAATGAAACTACTTCTAATCTCAGTGATAAGGCTAAAAAAGCACGGTCAGATTTTGAGCAAAGATTAGAGGAAACTCTTTCTTCTGCAAGTCATAAAGCAGACGATATCCTTGTTGCTTTAGAAGGGAAGCTTGAAGAGTTGAGAAAGCAAAACGCTAAACTTCAAAAAGGTAAATCTTAGGCAGATTTCTCATCAAGGGCTTTAGCATAAACTTTTTATGGCATTTGAAAAATTATCTGACAGTATACAGGATTTAAATAACAGCATTCAGTCTTATATTCAGAGTAATTCTGATTATTATAGGCTGAGAGCTTTTAAATCGGGAATGCAGGGGGTTACCTCCCTGGTAAGATTCCTTATTTTAATTTCACTAATAAGTATAGCTGGGGTATTACTATCATTTGCAGTAGCCATTTTGATAAGTCAGGCGACCGGAATCCCAAGTTTGGGATATTTCATTGTTGGGGGATTCTACTTCATTCTGGCTATTCTGTTATTTACTGCGGGCAAAAAGCCTATAGAAAGATTTCTTTTACGAAAATTTTCGAAAGTTGTTTTCGAAGAAAATGATGATTAATGAGGACCTATTCTAATTTTGAAGAAATAGATAAAGACCTGAAGATCTTGAAACTTCAGAGAGAGATTGATAAAGAAGAGATAAAATTGAGTCTGGACCAGGCTAAAAGCAGTTTATCTCCGGTATCATTATTAGGTAGTACCATGGGTTCAATTTTTCAGAAAATCATTGTAATGAAAGCGGTTTCTAAAATTTTTGGAGTTAAGAAAACCGCTACCTCAGGAAAAAGGAAGTGAAATAGATCATTTAAATTGATCAGCCTCCGTGAAGGAGGTTTTTTTATGCTTTGTCGTTACCTTTTCTACCTTTTGATTTTGTACTATCCTTTTGTTGATTCTGCCTTTTCATAGCTTCACCTATTTGGTTAGATGCCGTGAATGAAGCAACCATATTGTTCAACATATCACTGCCTGCCTGGGGAGAATTAGGTAATAAGATCAAATTACTGTTGGTCTCTTCTCCTATGGCCTGTAAAGTGTCGTAATGCTGTGTTACAACTATTAATGCTGAAGCTTCCTGAGAATTTATACCCACGTTATTTAGAACATCAACACTTTCCTCCAGCCCTCTGGCGATCTCTCTTCGCTGATCTGCAATTCCCTGTCCCTGTAACCTTTTGCTTTCTGCTTCTGCCCGTGCTTTGGCAACTATTTTAATTCTGTCTGCTTCGGCATCGTATTCAGCGGCTACCTTCTCTCTTTCTGCTGCATTTATACGGTTCATCGCGGCTTTAACCTGTACATCGGGATCTATATCGGTGACCAGTGTTTTGATAATATCGTAGCCGTAATCCTCCATAGCTTCGTTCAATTCCCTGTTTACTGCTATAGCAATGTCATCTTTACGTTCAAAAACATCATCAAGCTTCATTTTAGGGACTTCTGCGCGCACTACGTCGAACACATAGGCAGTTATTTGATCATGAGGACTTTCAAGCTTGTAGAAGGCATCGTAGACGTTATTTTTAATAACCTGGAACTGAACAGAGATTTTCAGTTTTACAAAGACGTTATCCTTGGTTTTTGTTTCAACAAGAACATCAAGTTGCTGTACCTTAAGATTTATCCTTCCTGCCACCTGGTCTATAAGTGGAAACTTTAACTGTAAACCGGAACTTCTAATGCTGGTAAACCGGCCGAATCTTTCTACGATAGCAGAAGTTTGTTGTTTTACAATAAAAACACCTGAAAATAAAATCAATAGAGATAATACCGCAATTATGGGCAACAAAATGTACATGAGAGGGATGTTAAGTTAGGTAACCAATTTAATAAATAAAGCTTTAAGCAAGGACAAAAAAAAGATCCGGAACTTCAACTGCAAAATTCCGGATCTCGATAAAATTTAAAAATAAAACTACAAGGTTTCTATTGAAT
>CAYWAB010000187.1:0-4462 GCA_964456105.1 uncultured Christiangramia sp.
AGTTTACTTGATGCTTATCAAGTTGGACAACCTGTAAAAATAGGAATTAACCTGAGAGGTCGTGAGTGGGTAAGTCCACAGGGAGAGACTAAATATTTTAACTCCATCCAGGGTTGGAGAATTGAGAATCTCGCAGCTCAGCAACAGGGAGGACAGAATGTTCCGCCGCCAGACCAGTTTGAACCGGCTAACGACCTTAACGAGGAAGATTATGACGATCTTCCATTCTAGGATTTAAATAACCAAATTTTTAAAAGTCCGGTGCTAATATGTAACCGGACTTTTTTATTTTAAGCATTAAAACTCAATAAATTGTATTTCATAGGTCCAAATGATCCCTTACCACCAGTAAGTCTAGCCGATGAAGAAGGACTTCTTGCCGTAGGACGTGATATTAGTCCTTCCAGGATAAAGGAGGCCTATTATAAAGGGATCTTTCCCTGGTATAATGAAGATCAGCCCGTTTTATGGTGGTCGCCCGATCCAAGAATGGTGCTCTTTCCTGAAAAACTAAAGATCTCAAAAAGTATGCGATCCTTGCTGAAAAAGGATAAATTCAGGGTCACTTTCAATCAGGACTTTAAAAGCGTTATCGAGAATTGCGAAAATATTGAGCGGAAAGGACAGGATGGTACCTGGATCACTGAAGAAATAAAGGAAAATTATATCAGTCTCCATAAGGAGGGCTTGGCTTTTTCCACTGAAGTTTGGGAGAATTCCAGGCTGGTTGGAGGACTTTACGGGGTATATCTAAGAGATAAGAAAATGTTTTGTGGGGAGAGTATGTTTGCGAAAGTAAGTAACGCTTCCAAATTCGGATTTATTAAACTGGTTGAAAAATTGAAAAAGGAAAAGGTGCGCATAATCGATTGCCAGGTTCATACTCCTCATCTGGAAAGTCTTGGTGCAGAGCAAATCTCTCGAAGCCGCTTTATGGAATATCTTAAATAGAAACTTTCTTTCCCATTTCCTTAATCTCTTTATGCCTGAAACAATCCACCTGGTGGTCGTTTACCATTCCTGTGGCCTGCATATGGGCATACATTACGGTAGAGCCTACGAATTTAAAACCCCTTTTTTTTAGATCCTTGCTTAACCTGTCGCTAATTTCGGTGGTAGCAGGAGCTTTGGTGTAATCTATGAGTTCGTTCTGAATAGGTTTACCTTCAGTAAATCCCCAGATATATTTGCAAAAACTCCCAAATTCTTCCTGTATTTTCATGAATTCTCTGGCATTTGTAACGGTCGCCCTTATTTTCATCTGGTTTCGGATAATCCCGGGATTCTGCATAAGCTCTGTTACCTTTGCATCCTTATACTGCGCAATCCTGCGATAGTCAAAACCATCAAATGCTTCCCTGAAATTATTTCGTTTCCGAAGTACAGTTATCCAGCTTAAACCCGCCTGGAAGGTTTCCAGAGTAAGGAATTCAAAAAGTGTTTCATCATCCAGGACCGGGACACCCCACTCATGATCATGATAGGCTTCATAAAGTGGGTCGCCGACACACCAGCCGCAACGGTAAACGTTTTTCATAGGATTCAGGATTTAAAATAATAGGTAATGGTTCCCGGTTGCGATTTCCGGTTACTCATTTTACTGAAACGGGCCTCTGCTGCATATTTTAAAGCTTGTTCTGTAAGGCATTCGTTGGTTGTTGAGGAACTTGCTTTATTGATATCCGTATCGATTACATAGCCATTGGCATCCACACTGATATTCACAACTATTTTTCCACGGGTGTCACAGGTATAAACAGGGTTGGGAATGTCCACAGCATTCCGGTCCTTTAATGAAAAAGAGATCGAGCTGTAGTCATAGGCTGCAGATTTTTGGGATATTTCCTCAGAAGTGTTATTTCCATCTGACCTTTCTTTCTCCTTTTTTGAGTTCTTTCTGGAGAGAGAATAATTACCTTCATCCCCTTCTGAATCTTCATCTTCTGAATTTACCTGCTTTGCACTATTCTTCTCAAAGATCTCGTTGAGTTTTTCATTGAAATCTGCTTTCCGGGTTTCCCTGTCCTGGTTATAAGCACGGTGGGTTTGGACCTGTCTTTTGTTCTGGTTCTCTATTTCCTTTTCTTCGGTTTCCTTTTTTTCCTTCTGTTCTACCTTGAGCTGATCCAATTGTACAAGCATTTCGCTAACCTCGACATTGTTTGAGGAAAGCTTAAGATTATACAGCGTCAGCATCAAAACCAAAAATATTAGTGTTGTGATGATCAGTGCTTTATGCCTGTCAAAAAAATCCATAATTAAAAAACGTCTAAAGACTTAATTATTCTCTCGTGAAGGTAGCAAATTTTCAAAATACTCGATATCCATGGCATCCTTCACTGAATAATCACCTATTGCGGTACGTCTTAATTCTGAAAGATAGGCCCCGCTATTCAAGGCTTCTCCAAATTCGTGAGCCAGACTTCTGATATAAGTTCCTTTGCTGCAAACCACCCTGAATGCTATCTCCGGAAAATTACTGGCATCGATCTCAAATTCTGAAATTTCCACTTCCCTGGATTTCACTTCAATTTCCTTGCCTTCCCTGGCATATTCATAAAGTCTTTTTCCATCTTTTTTTAAAGCCGAAAATACTGGAGGTGTTTGCTGGATCTTTCCTAGAAATTTATCTGCGGTTTTATTTAGCAGTTCCTCTGTAATATGATCTGTTGGGTATGTTTTGTCAATTTCGGTTTCAAGGTCAAATGAGGGGGTAGTAGCTCCAAGATTTATTGTGCCTGTGTACTCTTTTACCTGTCCTTGCAACTCAGGGATACGTTTAGTGAATTTACCGGTACAGATAATAAGCAGTCCGGTCGCTAAAGGATCCAGGGTTCCTGCATGGCCAACCTTAATCTTTTTGATATGGCAGTTTTTTCTAATTAGCCATCTTACTTTATTGACTACCTGGAAGGAGGTCCAGTTCAGGGGTTTGTCAAATAGTAGTATTTCTCCCGACTTAAATTCTTCGAGCGTAAATTCTTTATTGCGCATACGCAAAAATAATAGCCACCAGGCCCACTACAAAACAATATACTGCAAACCAGGAAAGCTTACTTCTTTTTACAATGGAAATCATCCAGGTACAGGCTGCTAATCCAGCAATAAAGGCACTAATGAAGCCAATAGCCAAAATGGAAAGTTCTGTGGAGCTTTGCAGAAGTTCCCCGCTTAGGAGATCTTTGGCGATCTTACCGAATATTAAGGGTACTACCATAAGGAAAGAAAATCGTGCTGCCCTGGTTTTATCATTGCCTAGAAGTACGGAAGTTGAAATGGTAGCTCCACTTCTGGAGATCCCTGGTAGCATTGCTATTGCCTGTGAAATGCCTATTACAAAGGAATTGCTGTAACTTACTTTTTTTCCAGTATTCCTGGCCTTATCTGCCAGCCATAAAAGAAGGGCTGTTATCAAAAGCATAAAACCTACAAAAAGGATATTGCCTCCAAACAGGGCTTCAAGCTGTTCTTCGAATAACAATCCTACTATAACTGCAGGTATCATGGAGATGATGATCTTTATAGAGAACTCTGTCTCTTCATTCTTTTTAAAGCTGAAAAGACCACCTAGGATCTCAAAAACATCTTTTCTAAAAACTACAAGCGTGCTCAGGGCAGTGGCAAAATGAAGCACCACCGTGAACATCAGTGATTCCTCAGGGACACTGGTGTCTCCAAGAATAGCCTTGCCAAGCTCTAAATGTCCGCTTGATGAAACTGGTAAAAATTCGGTAAGTCCCTGGATAATACCAAGCACCGCAGCATCAAATGCGTTCAAAATTCTTATTTTTTATTGGGATTCAACAAAATGGCATAGATCTCTATTGCAAAACCTATGAGTACGAAAGTAGGAGCAAGCCTTATTCTTTGGAAATTATAAATGGCATCGCTAAACTGATCAGGGTCTTCACTTCCACCACCAGACATTATGATAAATCCTAAAGCGATGACGGCAAGCCCTATGAACATGAAGGTATAGTTCTTTTTACCAAAAACGAATCCAGTATTAAAGCTGCTTTTTTGTTTTTTTTCTTCTTTCATTTTACCAAGTTGTAGGCTAGAAGTTCCTAAAGGAACTAATGACTTTAGCGATTAATAATATAGCTCGTCCGTTTTAAGATTTAGAAAACGGGAAGTAGCAAAGTAAGTACTTATCCATGTAATTACAATTCCCAGAATAAATATCCCAAGGAATAAAGTGGTTAGCATCTTTACATCACCTAAGATATTCAATTCACTAAAACTGTTATTCAGGTAATAAAGAACGGCTGCCATTCCCATTAAGGCTACGACGGCCCCGATCATTCCCAGTTTAACACTTTTCCAAATAAATGGTCTTCTAATAAATCCTTTTGTGGCGCCAACCATTTGCATGGTTTTAATGATAAATCTTTTTGAATAAACCGCCAACCGAATGCTGCTATTAATAAGTAAAACGGCAATAAATGTAAATACGCCACTG
>CAYWAB010000188.1:0-4377 GCA_964456105.1 uncultured Christiangramia sp.
AACCGTTAAGCCAACAGCCCGATACCTATCGGGACCGCGTCCCTACTCCGGCAACTTGCGATAAGCGAAACCGCAGCCGCTAAAAAATAAGGAATTCTTTTAATGTTCTTTTTTGTTAAATAATTTACTGTTCAATAAATAATCCCAATTTTTACTAATAAGCCTGAATCTAAGCTAAATTCATTTTGAACAAATAATCTAATATTTTACATATTTATATTAACTCGAAGCGGGAAAATATTTATTGAATTTAGCTCTTATCGTTTTTTAATACTTCGTTTCGAATCTTCTCGATAAAGCAAAGAAGTATCAGAATAGTCTGAAATATTTAAGGAAACGGTGAGTAGATTATAAGTTCTATTTCATCCTTAATCAATTGGATACCATGTTATCCAATAATATAAATTCAGAATTTCTTAAGTATTTTTACCACAATCATCATTTCTCCAAGGATAAATTTAAGTTGCCAACTAATTCTCTGAATTATTATCTTTTAATAGCCTTTTCAGGTCCTTATTATGCCCATACAGTACTATAATATCTCCTATTTTTAATATTGTATGAGCCGAGGCTACCCCCTTGACTTTTGTGACATTACGCTTTACACCTAGACTATTCCTTTCTCTGCTGGTTTCAATAGTGGTAAGGACTATAAGATTATACTCGGTTCGCAGATTTACCTCTTCTAAATTTTTTCCATCATATTTTTCAGGAACTTTTATCTCTATAATGCTATACTCATCACTTAAAACAAAGGAATCTACCACACCGCGAAGATTTAACTTTTTAGACCATCGTTCCGCTGTCTCTTCCTCAGGATGAATGATCTCTTCCACACCCATAGCCTGAAGCACCTTTTCCTGCAATGGAGAAACCGCCCGACTAATAAGCCTTTTAACCTTCATCTGTTTCATAAGTGCCGTTGCCATAATATTTGCACCCATATCTTCTCCTATAGCAACAATGACTACATCAGAATCTTTTAACGGCAAGTTTGATACCGCTCCTATTTCGGTTGCGTCCAAATTCACCGCGTGGGTGATTCTATGTTTTATATCTTCTATCCTACTCTGTTTAAGATCAACCCCTATTACCTCATTTCCCATTAGGGTAAGTTTTTCTGCCAGGGAGGCACCAAAATTTCCTAAACCTATCAATATATATTTCATGTCTTTTAATTGATTAAAATCTCTTCTGTTGGATATTTATAATTAAGATGACGGGTACGGCGTAGTATTGCGATTAAAATGGTCAACATACTTACCCTACCTATGAACATCGTTGCTATAATCACTAATTTGGAAGGAGCGCTCAAAGAGGATGTTATACCTACACTGAGTCCCACCGTACTATAAGCTGAAAAACATTCGAAAGCTATAGCTAGGAGAGTTTTTTCCTGGTCAAATGAAGCAATTAAGAATATCGAAGTACCAATTACCATCAACGACAGGGCAATAATTGCAGAGGCTCGTTTTACTGACATATTTGAGATTTCCCTTCTGTAAACCTCAACACGCTCCTTACCTTTGGCAATACTGAGAAAATTCAGTGTCGTAATCGCAAATGTGCTCGTCTTAATTCCTCCACCAGTGGAAGCTGGAGAAGCCCCAATCCACATCAATAGAAAAACGATCATGATAGTACCAAAATTGAGTGCCGAGGTATCTACAGAATTAAAACCGGCTGTCCTTGGGGTAGCTCCGCTGAAAAAGGCGGTCACGATTTTTCCAAATAATCCATGTTCCGAAAGCGTATTATCATATTCAAAAACCAGAAATAAAACAGTTCCTGCCAATGTCAGTACCAAAGAGGTAATTAAGACTATTCTAGAATTTAAGTTCAGTAGCCAAGGAGAATAAGTGATCTCTTCCCCAAATCCTATATTCCTTATCCAACTCCTTACTTTAAAGGCAATGAATTTATATAGGTTGAAGAGTATGGGAAAACCAATTCCTCCCAAAATGAATAGAGTTGCAATTATAAGTTGGAGTGGATAATTAAACCGGAACTCCGGCTCATACAAACTATTTTCCAGGGTGGAAAAACCCGCATTACAGAACCCTGAAATGCTATGAAAAATTGAAAAAAATATCCGCTCTGAAAAGCTATCTATTACTCCTTTATCAATACTAAAGTAGATGAATATTCCACCTATAAATTCTACAAGAAAGGTTACCAGGATAATTTTCTTTAGAATGCTAAATACCTCTCCTATTTTTTCTGAATTGGTAATATCCTTTATCATGAGCTGATTTTCATAAGAACTCTGCCCTCTGAAGAAATAACTAAAGTAGCTGGCGAATGTCATGATCCCCAACCCCCCTGCCTGAATCAGGATAGCAATTATGCTCTGGCCGAATTGAGTGAAATAAGTACCTGTATCCACTACAATCAACCCGGTAACACATACGGCGCTGGTGGAAGTAAAAAGTGCATCAATCAATGAAATTCCACTATAGGTAGCCTTTGGCAGCATTAAAAGTAGGGTACCTAATAATATTATTAAGAGAAAGCTAACTATAAAGAGTTGGGCAGGATTTAGATAGTCTCTTTTAAAATTCAACCGAATCACAGAAAATTCCCGAATGAAATAAAAGAGAATTGCCAGATATACCCAGCCCATTTTATTGAAAAAGTCGATGAAAGATAAAGAGGAGGAAATCGCATCAATCTGCACTAATAGTAACAAACTGAAAACCGTGATGATAATCCCATCAAAAATCCGGACCTTCCTTAAAAATTTTTCATTGGTAAATAGATAGCGGAAAAGAATGGATATGATACCAAAAAAGAGAACAGAAAAATGGAACATTTTAATGACATATTCCACATAGTCGCTATGCTTAAATCCAAATTCAAAAATGATAGTTATTACCGCAAGAAAACTTAATACAAATGATAGTTTCTGGATTTTTTTAGAGAAGTTATGAGTGCGAGGTGTTCTATAATCTGAGAACTTCAAAGTGCCCTAATTTAAATGTTACCCAATCTTGTACAATAATCGAAAGCCACTATTAGAGTTACTAAAAGAATTAGCATTATAATTACAGGCCATTTAAGGTGAGAATAATTTGAAGGCTTTTTCCCTTCCTTTTTTTCATCAGGACTTTGAACCATAGTTTCAAATTGAAATCAGTGACAAAGTTAGACGCTAGGCTATAAGGAAAATATAAAGATTAGAGAGAGGATATAAAGATTTTATAAAAATCGATATCCCACTCCACTTTCAGTAATAAAATGCTTTGGATGGGTAGGATTCTTTTCCAGTTTTTTTCGGAGTTGTGCAACAAACACCCTTGAATACTGAGTTTCAGTCTGTGCTCCTACGCCCCAAATCTCTTTAAGAATGAATTGATGAGTAAGAACTTTCCCTTGGTTTCTCGCAAATAGTGCTACTAAATTATATTCTGTCGAAGTAAGTTTAACAGGTTCACCATCAATGCTGACTGATCTAGAGGCCAGGTCAATTTCCAAATCATCAGCTTTTATTATATGTGAGGTATCGGTATTTTGATTTAAGCGTATGGAGGATCGTATTCTGGCTAGAAGTTCTCCAGTTCGAAAAGGCTTGGACAGATAATCAGTTGCGCCATTATCCAGAGCTTTTATAATGTCGTTTTCACTATTTTGAACAGAAAGAATGACTATTGCCTTATCAAACCACTCTCTTAATTCCAAAAGGATTTCATGCCCACTTTTGTCTGGCAAACCAAGATCAAGAATAATAAGCTCTGGGGTGTGATTAGCTGCCAGATGAATACCTTCGGTACCGTCGCTAGCCAATACTACCTTGTAGCCATTACTTTCCAGTGTGATGCGTAAAAGTTTTTGAATCTGTGGTTCATCATCGATAACCAAAATCTCATCTTTATTCGTGATCATAAGCTTGAAGTGTTGTAGTTTCGGTAGGAATTTTTATAGTGAATTTAGCTCCTCCTTCCTTCAGATTCTCTAAAATTATTTCACCGTTATGAGCCAACACGAAACCTTTTGCAATTGATAAACCTAAACCGGTACCTCCCGTAGCTGTTTGAGGCAATCGATAAAATTTTTCAAACACCTTCTCTAATTTATCCTCTGGAAAACCTTTTCCATTATCCGCAATTATAATTTCCAGAGAATCAGCTAAATGGGATGCTTTGATCTGAATTACAGAACCTGCAGGAGTATATTGAATGGCATTATAAACTATATTATGAATTATATGTTCTACAAGTGCTCCATCAATTTTAAATAGAGGTAGAAACGGATCATGTTCATATATTATCTGATGTCCCTCCGGATCAATATCATTATTGCGTTGAACCGTTTGTATAATTTCATTAATATCAAACCAGTCCAGCTGAAGCTTAATAAATTCAG
This sequence comes from uncultured Christiangramia sp., assembly GCA_964456105.1. Lineage (GTDB taxonomy): Bacteria > Bacteroidota > Bacteroidia > Flavobacteriales > Flavobacteriaceae > Christiangramia. The sequence continues at coordinate 4,363 of CAYWAB010000188.1, forward strand.
ATTCCAGCCTGCTCA
>CAYWAB010000189.1:0-4370 GCA_964456105.1 uncultured Christiangramia sp.
GAAACCAAAGACCTGAAGACGGTTATGCATAAAATTGACCGGGGTAACAGTTAATCCGTGAAAACTAAAAGGTTCGTTTTTTATTATGTTCTCCATAACTCCGGGTGCACCAGGATACTTATTCTCTGTGGTAAAAATATAATCAAAGCGTTTTCTAAGAGCTTTTAAGACGCGTTCGTGAGCATAAATAGGAATATCTCCCTGCCTGAAAAAAAATGGTCTTATATCGTCCAATCCTGCGGTATGATCGTTATGTTCGTGGGTGTAGAAGATGGCATCAAGCCTTTTAACGTTATTGGCGAGCATCTGCTGCCTGAAATCTGGACCACAGTCGATAAGAATATTATACTCGTGCCAGGTAACCAGAACTGAAACCCTTAACCTTTTATCTTTTGGATCATCACTATGGCATACCGGATGATCACTTCCAATAATCGGTATTCCCTGCGACGTGCCTGTTCCTAAAAACCTTAATTCCAAACGATGTTATTTTTAACACAAAAGTAATTATATTTTTTTGTATGCCTACCGCTTTTAGTACTTTTGGGGTACACAAAAAAGCAATATTGACTTAAAAGAAAAATTATGCCAATTACCATAATGGGCGACAAGGAATTCGAAAACGTTCCTTCAATTAACAGTAAAGCCCTTCGCATTAATCTTAACGAAAATATCTATGGTACTTTTTCTGAGATTGGTGCTGGTCAGGAAACCGTAAGAAACTTTTTCCGGGCCGGAGGTGCATCGGGTACTATTGCGAAAGCTATGAGCGCCTATGACAAAGATTTTAGTGATGCTATTTACGGTGTTGAAAATGACAGACGATATGTGACAGAAGCTCGCTTAAAGAAGATGCTCTTCCATGAGACGAAACTTATAGAACAACGAATCTCAAGGGATAAACATCCTAATAAATTATTTTTCACCTATGCCAATACAGTGGCAACCATAGATTTTGCAAAAAAATATAAAGGCCATGGCTGGGTTGGAATTCGTTATCAGGTAGACCCTAAAGAGGATTATAATGAAATTCTGCTTCATGTACGTTTCCATGAAAATGATGCAAGACACCAGCAGAACACTTTAGGAATTCTGGGGGTAAATCTCATCTACGGAGCTTATTACAAGTATGACAATCCTAAAAAATTACTTAGATATCTATATGATCACATAGATAAGGATCAGATAGAGATAGATACTATCAACTTCTCAGGTCCAAGATTTGAAAATGTTGATAACCGTCTTATGAGTCTACAACTTGTAAAGAATGGGATGACCGAAGCAGTGATGTTTGGTCCCGACGGAAACAACGTACTTCCGGCCAAAATACTTTATAAAAAGAATATTCTTGCCTTAAGAGGTAGTTTCAGGCCAGTTACTAAGGTGAATATGGACATGTATGAACGTTCCAAGGAAATGTTCTTTAAAGAGAGCAAAGTTTCTGAAGAGAATACAGAGATCATTTTTGAAATCACTCTTTCTAATTTACGAGCTGAAGGAGAGATCGATGAAAGAGACTTTATGGACAGGGCTGAGTTGTTATGCTCTCTTGGCCAAACCGTAATGATTTCAAACTTCCAGGAGTACTATAGAGTGGTTGAATACTTCTCGCGCTATTCAAAACAGCGAATGGGACTTACCATGGGAGTACAAAACCTTGTAGATGTATTCGATGAAAAGTATTATCGTCACCTGAGTGGAGGAATTCTCGAAGCTTTTGGTAAACTTTTCTTTAAAGATCTTAAGGTTTATCTCTATCCGCTTAAGGATCCTGAAACCGGAGAAATCACTACCAGCGAAAACCTTAAAGTTCATCCACGTATGAAGGAACTTTACAAGTTCTTTAAATATAACGGTCGTGTTGAGGATATAGAGGATTATAATCCGGAAATTATGGATATCTATTCACGAGAGGTACTTAAAATGATCAGTGAAGGTAAAAAAGGATGGGAGGAAATGCTTCCTGAAAAAACTACCAAAATGATCAAAGAACAAAATCTTTTTCATTACAAGGAAAGCAAACAGAAAGCCAAAACTGAAGAAGTTTAGAAAATTATTATTACATATACTTTAAAATGGAACTAAACGAAATCAAAAAAGCATTATACAAGCAAAATCCGGAAGCGCAATTGCAATTCATCCGCATTGGTGTGGCCTATTATGAGACCATTCTGGAAAATGGAAATAAGATTCGATTTGAAATCCCGATTGATGATATGGGATCTACTGATTTCTTGCCAAAAATGGATTCAAAATTGCTTATTAGATGGATTAGTAAGGAAAATTTTGTAAACGCTTAATAAGCCCGTATAAATTATAGAGGAAATAAAAAAAGCTGTTCAAGAACAGCTTTTTTTTATTTATCATTTCGTGATTAATTCAGTCTTGTGATCTTCGCTCCTATTCCCTTTAACCGCTCTTCTATATTTTCGTACCCCCTGTCTATCTGTTCAATATTATGAATAGTTGAGGTGCCTTTGGCTGATAAAGCAGCAATAAGTAATGATATTCCAGCACGGATGTCTGGTGAAGTCATTGTGGTGGCTTTCAGTTGAGACTTAAAATCGTGCCCAATCACTGTTGCACGGTGTGGATCACATAAAATGATCTTTGCCCCCATATCAATAAGTTTATCTACGAAGAACAGCCTGCTTTCGAACATCTTCTGATGAATTAAGACACTTCCTCTTGCCTGGGTCGCAACCACAAGGATAATACTTAAAAGATCCGGTGTAAATCCAGGCCAGGGAGCATCACTGATGTTCATTATCGATCCATCAATGAAACTTTGCACCTCATAACCATCTTTATGTGCAGGAATAAATATATCGTCTCCTTTCTTCTCTATGGTAATCCCCAATTTTCTAAAAGTGGTTGGAATAATCCCAAGCATTCCCCAGTTTACATCCTTAATGGTGATCTCACTGCGAGTCATCGCGGCAAGACCAATCCAGGAACCTATTTCGATCATATCTGGAAGCACAGTATGTTCACAGCCTCCAAGCTCCTCAACACCTTCTATGGTAAGCAGGTTAGATCCTACTCCGCTTATTTTCGCTCCCATAGAATTGAGCATTTTACAAAGCTGTTGCAGATAAGGTTCACAGGCAGCATTATAAATCGTGGTAGTTCCTTTAGCTAAAACTGCTGCCATAACTATGTTTGCAGTTCCAGTAACAGAAGCCTCTTCAAGAAGCATATAATCTCCCTTCAGTCCTTTTGGAGCTTCTACACCATAGAATCTTTCTTCTTTATTGTATCGAAAATCTGCACCAAGTTTAACAAAACCTTCAAAATGGGTATCCAGCCTTCTTCTTCCTATTTTATCTCCTCCGGGTTTAGGAATATAGCCTTTCCCAAAACGACCTAACATCGGCCCAACGATCATTATCGAACCTCTCAGACCACCTCCGTCGATTTTGAATTGCTCACTATCGAGATAATCCATGTCCAGATCGTCACTCTGAAAGGAATAGCTTCCCTTCCCGAGTTTTTCAATCTTGACACCTAGATTTTTTAGAAGATTAATCAATTTGTTTACATCCAGAATGTCGGGAATATTGTTGATTACAATTTTCTCCTTTGTTAAAAGTACGGCACAAAGTATTTGCAGTGCTTCGTTTTTTGCTCCCTGAGGTTTTATTTCCCCGCTTAAACGATGCCCACCTTCAATTTGAAATGTTCCCATTAACTATGATAAGATTTTAGTGGCGTTTACGACCTCCTTTTCGGCCGCCCTTTTTTGAACCTTTAGAGTATTTCTTCTTATTACTTCCTCCACCCCTTATAAGATCGGAAGCCTGGCTAAGATCCTCATCGGCATTCTTAAGGTTGAGTTTGCCGTGGCTAAGATCCTTTAGGTGATCAAAGATCACATTATCATCTACAGAGTCCCTGTTCCAGTTAAGGTAAGATTTCTTCATATGGTTTGCGATACTCAAAACCAAGGCCTCTTTTAAATCTCCTTCTTCCCAGTCCTTAACCTCATCGATCATTCTTTTGATGTTATTTCCATAAAAACGATACTTGGGGTTATTCTCAGGATACTCGAGCTTATCCGGTCTTTCTTCTAACATTTCCCTGGAAGGTTTTGGAAATGGAGATTCCACATCAAGTTTGAAATCACTGATGATGAATAACTGGTCCCAAAGTTTATGTTGGAAATCTGGCACATCTCTCAAATGCGGGTTCATGTTACCCATGACAGCGATGATAGACCTTGCCACTTTATTTCTCTCCTTGTCATCCTCAATACTAACGGCATGCTCTACCATTTTCTGAAGATGCCTCCCGTATTCGGGAATTATAAGTTTACTCCTTTCAGAGTTATATTCTAATGCGTTTGTCAAAATTGAAGTTTAATTAGGTAA
>CAYWAB010000190.1:0-4362 GCA_964456105.1 uncultured Christiangramia sp.
AATATTATCCAAAAGGATATCCCTTCCATTCATGGAGTAGTAATACTTAGAAATGGAAAAAGAGTTAAACTACACTGTATTCATCCTAAACCACCAAGTCCAACGGAAAATGAGACAAGTACAAATAGAGACGCCGAGCTTCTGCTAGTGGGAAAAGAGTTGAACGCTAAATATGAGCCCACGCTGGTTATCGGGGATTTAAACGACGTAGCATGGTCCAGAACTACAAGGCTTTTTCAAAAACTAAGTGGAATGATGGATCCAAGGATTGGTCGCGGTTTTTTTAATACCTATAATGCAAATTACTTCCTTCTTCGATGGCCTTTAGATCATGTTTTCCACAGTAAAGATTTCACGCTTATCGAAATATCAAGGGAGAAACACATAGGATCAGATCACTTTCCAATTTACATAAATCTCAATTACGAACCTTCTGCCAAAGGTGCAAATGAAGATACAGACCAGGCCAACCAGGAGGAAGAAAAATGGGCTGAGGAAAAAATTCAAAGTGCTGATCCTCTAAGACAAAAAATCAGTTATAGGCTTCCTGAAAAAATTCTGAAAATCTTTTAATTCCTTTAAGTTTTTCGCAATGTCTCGCAGTTACCGGTTTTTCGATGAAATCAACTACATGTTCGTCGTCGGCAGCCATTCTTTTATCTTTCCTGTCTATTGAAGAAGTAGCCATCACGACGTGGCATTGCTGATGACCCGGAATATCCTTTAATTTTTCCAAAAACTCCCAACCCGTCATATTAGGCATATTAATATCCAGCATTATAAGGTAATCTATGTCGGAATGAGAATTTTGGATCAAGAAGTGAAGTGCTTCCTCAGCATCTCTAAAAACGATTGGATTGGAATCCAATCCGCTTTTAGTAACATGTTTCTTTTGAAGAAAGTTTACAATTTCATCATCATCAATAATTATTGTCCGTAACATAATTGTAGGTTTTGGGGGTTCCGTTTACAATTCATTTTAAGTTTGAACAGCAAATCGCCTGAAAATTTTATCAGGGATTTTTATGAAATTAAAATATTTCCCATAACTGAATAAAAATTTTTGAAATCATTTTATGAGTTAAAGATGGAACTTGGAGTACTAACAAACGCATAAGTTAAGCTCTAAGGATATAGAATTATTTTGTAGAAAATATTATCGCACCACCAACAGCCCTGTATTTACTGCAATATATCGATATTAAGATACTTTTATCCGATTGATTTCAATCTGAAATATTCTTTTTTATAATCAAAAAAATAAGCTAAAAGACTATATAAAAAGAAAAAAACATTTTTTTTAGCTTTAATTATTTGTAGGTTTTTACCTTCAAAAATAATTATATAAAAAAGAACTTTCCAGTTTTAGTTTGATTGCGAGTAAGAATTAAGTAGCTAAAATTAGAAAGGGAATTAAACAAAATTCCGATACAGGTTGAAATAATATTTGCTTAATCAGAAAAAAGAAACAATTCAAGAGTTTTATTCTAAAACAAAGACCTTGTGAAATTTAATCCGATTCCGAAATTAGAATCTTCATAGGATTTTATATCAGCCCCTAATAAAGCTTTCAGTTGGAAATCTCTGTCAATAATAGAAACTTCAAGCAAAGTAGAAAGGATTTCTCTTTTTTCAGGGAAAAATGAATCTTTAACACCATAATTCTGCCTGTAGCTCAAAAGAAATCTCTATGGGTATTCTTCAAAAGCTGTTCCCGAAATACCAAAGTGATGTACAGCTAAGATATTCGTTCCTATCCTGAATCGATTTTCATTCAAAAGGATAAATGGTACTCCAATCACCTGGTTTTTATAGGTCCAGCCAGAACGGTAAAGATTATTATTGAAATAATTATCGGCCCCATCAACTAAAGAACTTCTTCTGGTTCTACTTTGATTTTTAGTATAATAAAATTCATACATGAATGCCTTAAACCAAGAACTCCCCCAAAATGAGTCTCGATTATCTTCAACATAAATGGCATATCTACCATCAGGAAAATTGCCCATTTTCATTCCTGAAGCATCTTCAAAAATATGATTGTAAATGAACTGAAAATCCAGATCACTTATCTTAGAATTCACCTTAATTTCGTAACTCCCGATCTGATTTCCAAGCGCATTGATTTCCTGTCCACCAACCTCATTACTGGCACCTGAAGTAAAAATGGTAATATAATCTTCAAAACTATTAGGTAGTTTACCAAATTCCTCGGAAATCCCTGCCCATTGAACAAAATGCTGTACTCCGGCTGAAATCTCGAAATCATAATCATTCCTGTAAACAATATGAAAGCTTTTGTGATGAAGACGAGTATTTTCTATATAGCGATCATCGTCCATAAAATATTCCTCAAGACTTCCCATAAACCCAATTCCTGAATCACCATTTATAAACAGGGGATCCCTGGTGAAAAATTGAATACCTGGTATGGCGGATGCATTAGTGGACCACAAAATATTAACATTTGTAGCACTAAGCCCGTTATAAACATCAGGCTCGTGTTTGGCTCCCACCGTCACCCCAATTTTCGGTGTTAAATAGGAAAAATAAGCTTCGTCAATTTTCACTCCATCTTCGTATCCATTCTTATATAAAGGACTTAATCCCAGTTGAAAAAATCGATCACCACCCAAATCAATTTGGTTAGTTATTTGAATAAGTCCTGAAACATTTGTTTTTTCATCCAATCTTCCCCTATTATTCGCGTGCAACCAAAATGGAGCTTCCTCTTCCGTTGAAAGCCGACCATAACCTATAATATCAATATTAAAATCGTTATTCTGCGCGAATGAAAAACCTATAGAAAAGATAAATAATAATAGAAACTGGTATAACCTCATATATTGATTCTAGGAACACTGCAAATATTACTAATAAGAATTTAAATTCTGTAATTTTGCAGTCCAAATTAGAATTAATGTTTTCATTCTTTCAAAAAAGTGAATATCTGGTAGATTTCCTTGAAGGCACAACCGATTTTCATAACCACGTATTGCCTGGAATAGATGATGGTGCTAAGGATCTTGACGAATCCGTTCAACTGCTAAAAGCATTTAAAAGTATTGGAATAGACCGAATAGTTGCTACGCCCCATGTGATGGGAGAGTATTACCCAAACACCCCTGATACTATTAATTCAGCATTAGAAAAATTAGGATCAACCATTACCTCAATTGAGCTTACTGCTGCAGCTGAATATATGATGGATCAGTATTTTTCGGATATAATTGACAATGAGGATATTTTAACCATTAAGAATAATAAGGTCCTGGTAGAAATGTCCTATTTCCAACCGCCAATTAACCTGAGTGAAATACTTTTTAAACTTCAAAATCATTCTTTCGCTCCAATACTGGCACATCCCGAGCGCTATGGATATATGCATTCCTCAGATTTAAATAAATACAAGGACCTGAAAACAAGGGGTTGTGAATTTCAACTCAATATGCTTTCTCTAACCGATCATTATGGAAAAGGTATTCAGAGAATGGCCTTCAAATTAATTGAGAATAATTTTATAGATTACATAAGTAGTGATGCCCATAAAATGGAGCACCTTGAAAAAATCAAAAAAATAAAGATCCCGGGAAAATATGAGGAGATTATAAAATCAATTATTCAGAACAATAAAATCTTATTCTCTAATTAAACAATCGCTTCTTTAGCCTTTTCCATCGACTTTCCTTATCTGCTCCGTAGCCATAACCATATCCATAAGAATAACCATATTGAGCTCCATAGGAGAATTTAGAATAATCTACATCATTCAAGATTACTGCAATGCCTTTTAGCTTCCCTTGGGCTTTAAGGTCCTTAGGGAACTGCAATAAGTTCTTCTCTGTAAAATCTGCCCTAGTGACATAGAGGGTATAATCAGCCAGTTGACTGATCAACAGTGTATCGGTAACGATCATTGTTGGTGCAGTATCAACAATTACATAATCGTATTCAGCCTTAGCCTTTTCAATTAGCCCTTCCATTCTGTCATTCATAAGCAGCTCAGCAGGATTTGGAGGAATTGGACCAGATAAAATCACATCAACTGAAATACCCTCATCGTTAGTTTTAGAAATAACCTGATCGAAGTCGATTTTGTAATCATAAAGATAATCTGACAAACCTTTTTCTTTAGCTCCCCTTGTCATACTGGTATACCGGTGTAGTTTCGGATTTCTAATATCAGCTCCTATTAGCAGGACACGTTTATTGGTACTCGCGAGGGTCCTTGACAGGTTATAGGAAATAAATGTTTTACCTTCCCCTTTGACTGTGGAGGTTACGAAGATCACGTCTGCAATGCTCTTATCCTTATTTTGAATCAGATAAGCAAGGTTAGTTCTTAAAATCCTGAATGATTCA
>CAYWAB010000191.1:0-4356 GCA_964456105.1 uncultured Christiangramia sp.
AAAATTTTCATCTCCCTCAAATCCTAATTCGATCTTTTTTCCGTTTTTGGGAATATACGCAGTTCCAAAGATATAATCCCATATACTTAAACTCAGGCCAAAGTTCATACCGTATGGTCTGTTTTTAGGAAGCGCTCTTGAATGATGCCAAATGTGCATTTTTGGATTATTAAAAATATATCCAAGTGGACCGTAACTCCAGCCAAGATTCGCATGATTAAGATGGCCTACCAGAACCGCGAACATATGAACTACAAAAAACTCCTTGATCCCGAATCCTATCATGGCCAAGGGTATATATTGAGCGGTTTTATAGATTATGGTCTCCATGAAATGAAATCTGAATTGCGCTGCAAAGCCCATTTCTTTAACACTGTGGTGTATCTTATGGAACTGCCATAAAAAAGGTCTTCTATGTAATTGTCGGTGTACGTTCCACTGAATGAAATCAGCGATCACGAACATTATCAATAATTGAACCCAGCCGGGCAGGGAATCTATTCGTATTGCGACGATATTCTCGATATTAAAAAGACCAAGAAAATCATTGAACAACTCAACTCCAACATTACTCAGGGCGTTATAACCAATAAGCGAGAAAAGAAAGAAGTTGAAAAGTATGTAAAAACTATCCAGCCAAAATCCTTTTCGGAAAACCTTCTGATCTTTTCGCCATGGAATAATGATCTCAAGTATCCAAACCAATAAAGAAAGCACTAATAACCAATAGAAATAGCTTGTCCAGGAAGGATTTACAATTTCATTTACCAAATAATTAAAATATCCGGTAAAAGAGTTTTCTATGATCTCTAAATATTTATCCAATCGCTTTTAATTTATGGTTCAGCAAAAATAAAAATATAGCTGAGTTAGCACAGTAACTTTTGTTACAGAAATGCTGTGGATCTTCAGAAATATAAATAACTGGTAATAAAATGATTTCAAAAAGTAATATGGAGATTTTAGATCTCTCTGATCTGGAGATACCGGTTTCTGCCAAAGGTCATGAAATAGACCATGTATCCAAACAATACCATCATAAGCGTGGCCAGAAACAGATTGTTGATATGAAAAATCACATTAACGGCAAGGTAAAGGATCACTATAGCTATCGCGACCGGGAAAAAATAATTCGAGTATAAAAAGCCAGTAATTTCAAAACGCCTTATTTCATCCATATTTAATTGGAATTCCAGTTTATTACTTCCACACCAGTCGATCTTAGCTTCAAGTACGTATTTACCCTCAGGAATCTCAAAAGATAAAACCTGTCGGTCTTTGATTTTCCCAAGTTTTTGTCCGTTGAGATATAGATCAAAACTCCGCATCCTGTTAGCCCATTCAGAATTTCTACTTATAAGTATCTTAGGCATAAAGGGTTATTAATTCTCTATGTAACATATGTTACAAAACAATTAAACTTTTAAAAGTACTTTCGCAAAACTGATTATTAGTTTTTGCCCCTCCAAAAACAGGTTTAGCACTATTTGCGTCGGAAGCACCCTACTGTAACCGGCGCATTTTTATTCATAAAATTCACTAATATCTTCCAGGTTCTTTCTTTTAATATCTGGAACAAATGCTCCCTCATCGGCATAACCCACGGGCAGCAGTAAGAATGCTCTTTCATTCTTTGGCCTGTTAAGAATATCACTTAGAAAATTCATCGGGCTAGGCGTATGTGTGAGTGTTACCAATCCTGCATTGTGAATTGCAGATAACAGCATGCCACAAGCTATTCCCACCGATTCATTTACATAATAATTATTCTGTTTTTCTTCATTTTCGCCCAGTTCATAAACCTCTTTAAAAACAACGATAAGCCAGGGTGCAATCTCCAGAAATTCCTTATTGCTGTCGGTACCCAAAGGAGCCAGGTCTTTAAGCCAGCGTTCGCTCATCCTGCTAGTATAATTCTCTCTTTCTTCCTTTTCTGCTGCTTCCCGAATTCTTGTTTTTATACTTTTTGAAGATACAGCGCAAAACTTCCATGGCTGCTTATGGGCGCCTGAGGGCGAAGTCCCGGCAGATCTAATAATATTCTCAATCACCTGTCTGGAAACTTGTTTAGAAGAAAAATGTCTTACCGATCTTCTCGAATCTAACCATTTATAATATTCAAGGCTTCGCTTTAACATTTCCTCCCCGGAAAACACATCTCTTTTATACTTAACATGAGGGAACCCTTTTATGATCATTTTATTACCGGACATACGTATAGGTATATGTTCAAATTTATGAAACAGTATTTATTTATGGGCATAGCTGCCGTCATACCTTGGAAAACCTCCCCATGACCTTAATGAGCTTTTGCTTGAAGCCTGTAAATGGAGGTCGTAGAAAATCTGATGTAGCCAAATCCCTCTGTTGCATTACAGGCCGCTTTTTTGAAAAAGTCTTGAACCCGTCATAGCCATGATAATGGCCCATTCCGCTTGCCCCTACACCTCCAAAAGGTAAATTGTGCTGAGCAAGGTGATAAATAGTATCATTGACACAAACCCCACCGGAAATAGTATTCTGAATTAATTTATCTATCCTTTTCTTGTTAGTATCAAAATAATACAAAGCAAGAGGTTTAGGTCGTTCATTTATGTAATCTATGGTCTCTTCTGTGGTTTCAAGATTAACCACCGGGAGGATCGGTCCGAAAATCTCTTCTTTCATAACCTGCATTTCTTCATTAACGTTAAAGACCAGTTTGGGAGTCATTATCCTTCCATTATCGGAATTATTTTTATCTGACAATTCGATTATGGTTGCTCCTTTTTCCCGGGCATCTTCCAGGATAGCTCTTAGTCTTTTTAAATGCTCATCGTTTATTATATGACTGTATTGCTCATCCATTCCTAAATTTGGATAAAATTTGGAAACAGCAGATTTTACAGCTTCTTTAAAGTCGGCATTCAAAGCTCGGGGTAGAATAACATAATCTGCTGCGACACAGGTTTGCCCGGCATTGAACAGTTTTCCGGTCATAATTCTTTTAGCAGCTCTTTTAACAGAGTAGGAGCTATGGATAACAGCAGGAGATTTCCCTCCAAGTTCCAAGGTTACTGGAGTAAGATTCTTTGCCGCCGCTTCCATGATCAATTTCCCAACGCGGGTGGAGCCTGTAAAGAAAAGATGATCAAAGGGGATTGAGGAAAAGTTTTTGGCTGTGTCAGCATTGCCGGTGACGCAGTGAATAAAGTCTTTAGGAAAGGCTTTATTAATTATTTCCTTAATTACCTCAGCAGAACGCGGAGCGATCTCCGAAGGTTTTATAAGGGCATGATTTCCTGCAGCAATTGCATCTACAAGAGGACTTAAGCTTAATAGGATCTGATAGTTCCAGGCACCCATAATTCCAACCACTCCCAGTGGTTGATATTGGAAGTAAGCCTTACTGGGAAGAAGAAACCAGGAACTGGGAACACGCCTTCTTTTCATCCAGCTACGTAAATGCTTGATTGCATGCCTGATCTGATCCTGTAAAGGAAAGATCTCAAGGATTAGAGATTCCTCCCGGGACCTGAGTCCAAAATCCTCATAAACTGATTGTATTAGGCGGTCTTTGTTCGCCTCAACTGTATCTGATAACGTTTTAAGGGCCTGAATCCTTTGTTCGAAATCCGGGATCCCTTTTCTGGATGCCAATTTCTGTTCCCTAAATAATTCTTTTAATTCAGACTCCGTCATTTTTTCTTCCTTTAAATTGATCCATGCTACTATAGATTCCGAATACCTTTCCTACAATCCAGTCAAATAAAAACTTCGGTAATATTCCTTTGATCAGTGGTAAAAAAGAAACTATCAAAGGCATTTTAAGAGTAGCTTTTCTTTTTACAACAGCTTTTAAAATTCGCCTTGCTGTTTTTTCTTCATTTAAAATTGGAACTATTGGAGACCGAACCCCTTCAAACATTCCGGTATCAATGTAATAAGGCATTACAGTTAAAACATTAAAATCTTTATTAACTCTCTTCAATTCAAGCCTCAGCGACAATGACCATCCTGTCATAGCCCACTTACTAGCACAATAAACAGACATTTTTGGATTAGCGATCATGCTTGCGGCCGAAGAAATATTAACTATATCACCGTTTTCCTTCTCCAACAAATGTGGCAGCAACATAGAAGTTAACTTCATAGGGGCGATCGAATTTACCTGCATATTGAGTTCTATCTCCTTCAAAGAGTGTTCTTCAAAGTTTTTCCCCGTGACAATCCCTGCATTATTTATTAAAATATCCACCGAAAGTCCCTGATTGGTTAATTCCTGGATCACTTCGGCCAGTCGGGACTCATCGGTAATATCCACATTATAAATATGAATATCAGCTAAGGATTTTTTTAAATCGTCGAATTTTGTCT
>CAYWAB010000192.1:0-4345 GCA_964456105.1 uncultured Christiangramia sp.
AAATGGTGCTTTTTCAGATCTATTAAAATTTGGTATTTAATGAACGATTATCGGATCTGCATCCCCGTCCGGATCTCCAATTACGGTTCCGTCGGTACCGGCATTTCCTAGTAGGAGAATTCCTGCAGCATGTGGTGATGCCATGGAAGTACCACTAATAGTGTTATAGCCTCCACCCTTCCAGGCAGATTTAATAGCTACTCCAGGAGCGGAATAATCTACAGGTGGGTTTCCGTAATTTGAAAAATATGCCCAGGTATCTGTATCATCCATCGCTGAAATGGTCACGATATTCGATCCGTTTGCACGGGCAGGAGAATGGTTGTTCGCATCGTCGCTTTCGTTTCCGGCAGCAAGAGCAAATTTAATCCCGTTCTGAGAAGCTGCAACCACAGCATCGTCAAGCGCTTGTGAAACAGGTCCTCCAAGAGACATGTTAGCCACGTCGCCGTTAGATCCGTTTGCTCCAACATGATCTACCCCGGCGATCACACCAGAATAAGATCCGCTTCCTCTGCTATCCAGTACTTTTACAGGAATAACTGTAGCTCCCGCAGCAACTCCAATCACACCTACATTATTATCTACCGCCGCGATGGTCCCGGCAACATGAGTTCCGTGGCCGTTCCCATCATCTAAAGACTTACCATCTTTTCCTGTAGTGAAGGCATTAAAACCTCTGGAAGCATCTACATTAAGGTCCTCATGGTCAAGATCGATACCAGTATCGATCACCCAGGCCACGCCTGAACCGGTATAAGAAACACCTCCGTTTACTCTTGTGATCCCATAAGGAGTTTCCTGGCCTTCAGAGCCACCACCTCCACCGCCATCGCAGGGATTGTTAGGTGTACCACATGGAGGAGCAAGTGTGATAAAACGATCTTCTTCCACATACTTTACTCCCTTGCTATTGCGGAGGGTTTCCACATCTGAAAGGCTTAATTTTAAAGTGGCTCCATTAATGGTCTTACTGTAAACATTTACAATCTCACCTTTTATTCCGGCATCAGACATTAATTTGGAGGCTCTTGCTTTTACCCTGTCCTGAGACTTCTCATAGTTCTCAAAGGCTTTTCCTTCATCAGTATTATTGAAAACAACTATATACTGACCTGGAATTACCTGGGAATCATTTGGAGCAACCATTTGAGAATCTCCTTCTTCTAAAGGAGTGGTTGGATCCTGATTACAGGAAAATAAAAATGCTGCGGCAAAGACAGCAGCACCTAATTTTTTGAGTGTTTTTAACTTCATTTAATATAAGTTTTAGGTTAAAAAAAGGTTAATAGATCGCTTAAAGCTAAAATTTGTTAGACAGAATGCAAATTTTTTTAACATAAAACTCTGAAGAGTAATAAAAAAGCCACGCTGTTTAGCGTGGCTTCTAAATAATTTAATATCAGTTATTTTGACAAATATCGATCCCTAATCGGTAGTTTTCTCTCCTTCCCATTCTGAGAAACCTCCTAAAAGATTATAGGTCTCACTGAATCCCATCTGGTCCAATAAAGTACATGCCTGTGAACTTCTTTTTCCAGAGCGGCAATAAATATAATAATGCTTGGACTTATCCAGTTTTTCCACTTCATTAATGAATCCCTGCCCCTTGTAAATATCAATGTTCTTGGCCTCCGGGATATAACCTTCTTCCACTTCTTCTTCTGTACGAACATCCAGAATTACGGCATCATTGTCATTTTTAAGCTGTTCCTGCCATTCTTCCTGAGTTAATTCTTTCATAGTAATAATATTAGTTTTAATGCTAGTGTAAATATAGCCTAATTTTTTGTCTGAGAAATCTTTGAAGCCGTCTCAGAAATTTTTAACAGAATTTTAAAGTTCTCATTTTAAAAATACTATATATTTGTACATACAATTGTTGTACATACAAATGAAAATAGAAGATCTACTTAAAACCAACGACAGGCTGCCGGAATCACGACGACTGGTATTGAACATTATCGTGACTGCCAATCATATTACCGAGCTGATAGCAGAAGCCTTGAAGCCGTTTGGTGTGAGTAATCAACAATTCAATGTTCTCAGGATCCTTAGAGGTCAGGAAGGAAAACCTGCAAACCTATCCACTATTCAGGAAAGGATGGTTACCAAAATGAGTAATACTACCAGACTGGTAGATAAGCTTGCAGATAAAGATCTTTGTGAAAGGATCGTTTGTCCTTCCAACCGCCGCAAGGTGGAGATAAGAATAACCAGGGACGGGCTTGAATTGCTGAAAAAGATAGATCCGGTTATTGACAAAGTTGAGAACGATATTGCTAGAAAAATAAATGAAAAGGAAATTTTATCATTAAACACTAATTTAAATGAGCTTAGAAGTTAAGACTGAAAATTATATCGAAGATCTTTACTGGCGCTATGCCACCAAAAAATTCGATAAAGAGAGACAACTTAGTGAAGAAGACCTGGAGAAGTTGCTTGAAAGTGTGAGACTTTCAGCTTCTTCCTACGGGTTACAACCCTACGAGATCTTTGTGATCAAAGATGGAAAGACCAGGGAAGAACTCAGGAAAGCTGCATGGAATCAACCACAGCTTACCGATTCTTCGCATGTACTGGTATTCGCGAATTTCAAAAAGATAGAGGAATCAGATATCGATGCCTATCTGGATAATATTGCCAAAACCAGGAACACCACACGAGAGAAACTTAAGGGAATGGAAGAAATGCTGAAGAATACCATTCTTTCATTTTCAGAAGAAGAGCAAAGAATATGGGGTGCAAAGCAAACCTATATAGCTCTTGGGAACCTGTTATCGGCCGCTGCCAGTTTCAAAATAGATGCCTGCCCAATGGAAGGATTCGATAAGGATGAATTCGACGAGATCCTGGGACTTAAGGAGAAGAACCTGATGTCTTCGGTAATTGCAACAGTAGGTTATCGAAGTGAAGAAGACCGGGTTCAGCACCTGGAAAAAGTAAGAAAAAGCAAATCAGAATTATATACTATTTTATAAACAATAAAAATTGAAAACTATGAAAAACAGATTTTTAAAAGGCGGAATAGCCACAGCAATCGTACTAACAACAGTAGCTTTTACTAACACAAAAAAAGAAGTTGATGTTCAGGCCAGTGAAGTAATCTGGACGGGAGAAAAAGTTACGGGTTCACATAACGGGACCATACAGCTTGAAAGCGGATACCTAATGATGGAAGACGAAAAGATCTTAGGCGGTGAGTTCGTGATGGACATGAGCACTATTACCGTAACAGATCTTTCTGGGGAAAGTAAAGGAAAACTGGAAGGCCACCTGAAGTCTGATGATTTCTTCGGAGTGGAAAACCACCCGACCTCAAAACTTGTTATCACCAGTGCGGCTTCTAAAGGAAACGGAGTTTACGGAATTGTTGGTGATCTTACCATCAAAAATGAAACGCATCCTATCACTTTTGACCTTAAGGTGAATGAAGATTCGGCCTCAACTCAATTGACCATCGATCGTTCAAAATATAACGTAAGATATGGATCGGGAAGTTTCTTCGATAATCTTGGAGACAAGACCATCTATGATAATTTTGAACTGGATGTAAACCTGAAATTCTAAAAATGAATCTCCCGGAATAAAAATTCCGGGATTTTTATTTTAAAAAATGTTTGATTAGAAGAATTTCGTTTCTATATTTGAGGCGATGTTTACAATGAAAGGACATAACTGGTGGTGGAATAACTTACGTAGAAACTCGTGAGCTAGAACGCCATTCAATTATACAGAATATAAGGCTTGTCTCACGACAAGCCTTTTTTTATTTCAAAAAATCAGCATTCAATGTTCAAATTAAATACCAGATACAAAAAGATCCTTGCCGACACTATAACGCCGGTGAGCATTTATCTGAAATTAAGGGATAAATATCCCAACAGCCTGTTGCTGGAAAGTAGCGATTACCATGCGAGCGACAACAGTTTTTCATATATCTGTTGCAACCCCATCGCTTCTTTTAAGATCGAAAATGAAGAGATCACAGAGACTTTTCCTGATGGTAGCTCCATGAGCAGAGAGCTGGATAATTCTGTTTCGGTGCCCGAAGCGATCCAGAAATTCTCACAGCAGTTCAGGACCGACACTTCAGAATTCAAATTCATCAATAACGGGCTTTTTGGGTATATCGCTTACGATTCTGTAAGGTATTTTGAGAATGTCGAAGTGACACGCAAGGACAGGGACCTTCAGATCCCCGATATTTACTACGCCGTTTATCAGAATATCATAGCCATCAACCACTTCAAGAACGAAGCGTATATTTTTGACCATAGTTATGATTCTGAAAATAAACTTTAGGAAATCGAACAACTGCTGAAGGTGAAGAATTTTGCTTACT
>CAYWAB010000193.1:0-4329 GCA_964456105.1 uncultured Christiangramia sp.
CGAAGAAGCTAAGAAACATAATTATTCAGCCGACAGTATTCAGGCGCTGGAGGGAATGGAGCATGTGCGTATGCGACCTTCAATGTATATTGGGGATACAGGCGTTAGAGGACTGCATCATTTGGTATACGAAGTTGTTGATAACTCCATCGATGAGGCCCTTGCAGGACACTGCGATAATATTAAGGTTACCATAAATGAGGACAATTCCGTAACCGTGGAAGATAATGGTAGGGGAATTCCGATAGACTTACATAAAAAAGAAGGGGTATCTGCATTACAGGTGGTAATGACCAAAATTGGTGCAGGTGGTAAATTTGACAAGGATTCTTATAAGGTATCCGGTGGTTTGCATGGAGTAGGGGTTAGTTGTGTGAATGCATTATCAACTCATCTTAAAGCGACTGTGTATCGAGACAACCAAATTTGGGAACAGGAATATGAAATAGGTAAGCCTTTATATCCTGTTAAACCTGTTGGCGAAACCGATCTTAGTGGTACCATTGTAACCTTTAAGCCAGATCCAAGCATTTTTCAACAGACGCTGGAGTATAATTATGATACCTTAGCCAGTCGTATGCGTGAACTCGCATTTTTGAATAAAGGAATTAGGATAAGTCTTACTGATAAGAGAAATAAAGAAGACAACGGTGAATATGTACACGACGACTTCCATTCTGAAGAAGGGCTTAAGGAATTCATCAAATATTTAGACGGAAACCGTGAGCCGATAATTTCCAATGTGATCTCTATGGAAGGGGAGAAAAATGATATCCCTGTAGAGGTGGCCATGGTATATAATACTTCATTTAATGAGAATCTCCACTCTTATGTAAATAACATTAATACTCACGAGGGCGGAACTCACTTATCTGGTTTCCGAAGGGGGTTAACTACTACTCTCAAAAAGTATGCTGATAATTCCGGCCTTCTTGATAAAGTTAAGTTTGAGATTACCGGAGATGATTTCCGCGAAGGATTAACCGCGATTATTTCAGTAAAAGTTTCAGAGCCTCAATTTGAAGGGCAGACCAAAACAAAACTAGGTAACCGCGAAGTTACCTCTGCGGTTTCGCAGGCTGTTTCTGAAATGCTTGAGAATTATCTTGAAGAAAATCCGAACGATGCCAAGACCATTGTTCAAAAAGTAATATTAGCTGCGCAGGCTCGTAATGCCGCGAAAAAAGCCCGTGAAATGGTTCAGCGTAAAACTGCCATGAGTGTAGGTGGCCTGCCTGGGAAATTATCAGATTGCTCTGAGCAGGATCCTGCACAATGTGAAGTTTTCCTCGTAGAGGGGGATTCTGCAGGTGGAACCGCAAAGCAGGGTAGAGATCGAAAATTTCAGGCTATACTTCCTCTTAGGGGTAAGATTCTAAATGTAGAGAAAGCTATGTCTCACAGGGTTTTTGATAATGAGGAGATAAAGAACATTTACACAGCCCTTGGGGTGACTATTGGAACTGAAGAGGACAGTAAGGCGCTTAACCTTTCTAAACTTCGTTACCATAAGATCGTGATAATGTGTGATGCGGATGTGGATGGTAGTCATATTGAAACCTTAATTCTTACTTTCTTTTTCCGTTATATGCGGGAATTAATTGAAAATGGTCACATTTATATTGCTACACCACCTTTATACCTAGTTAAGAAAGGCAGTAAGAAACGGTATGCTTGGAATGAGAAGGAGAGGGACGAAATCGCTGAAAGTTATAGTGGTGGAGTTCAGATCCAGCGTTATAAAGGTCTTGGAGAGATGAATGCGGAACAGTTGTGGGACACAACTATGGATCCATCTTATCGTAAGCTAAGACAGGTGAATATTGATAATGGAAGTGAAGCAGATAGGATCTTTTCTATGTTAATGGGGGATGAAGTTCCACCAAGAAGAGAGTTTATTGAGAAAAATGCCAAGTATGCCAATATAGATGCTTAGGTCTTTTTATAATTATTAAGATTTAAAAACCCGTACATAATATGTGCGGGTTTTTTTAAGTTATGTTAATGATTGGTTATTGCCTGATCCTTACTTAAGCTATTTTGCTAATTTTAATCTTCTAAAACCAAATCAAAGTGAAAAAACTAACAGGATTTTTTTTAATCGGAATTTTATTTTCTTCGGCGATCTCTGACCTTAAGGCGCAAACTGATGTCGAACTTTTTGTTGAAGACATGCTTTTTCTGGCAGATGGATTTGCTTCTCCCGCAGCAGAAAGTGCTGCTTATCAAGGCACTGCAGGGTGGTTTACTTCTGCCGCAGCCCTGGAAAAATGGAAAGTGGACGTATCGGTCCATGGAAATGCGTTATTTGTTCCGTCGAGTAAAAAGCAGTTTACTGTAAATAATAATGATTTTAAGATTCTTCGTTTGATGGATGGGAGAAGCGGGGCAGAAATACCTACAGCCTTTGGAGCTGACACTGATGTTCAGTTTGAAGGAGAAGTGGATTATCTGGGACAAACCATCGAGATCTCCAACTTTCAGGCAATAGAGGGTATTGATAAAGGTGCTTTGATCTATCCCTTCGTCCAGGTTTCAGTCGGCTTGCCATTAGAATTTGAGCTCGGAGTAAGAGCTTTGCCAGAGCTCGAAGTAGACGGCTCTAAATTCAGTACCTATGGTGTGGCCTTAAAACATAATTTCAGCCAGTATCTTCGATTTAATGAAGCTGACGATTTGCAATTGGCAGGAATTCTCTCCTATAACCTTTTTGATGTAAAATATGAATTTACTCCAATTAGCGTCGAACAGATCGTTAACCTGAATTTAATAGATGTTAGTGCAAATGTGTTTATGGCAGAATTTATGGCTTCCAAGAAATATGGAAACTTTGAGATATTTGGAGCTCTGGGTGTTGTCCAGTCAGATTTTAAGTATGAATTTGATGGTAGTGGCGTTGGATTGGGTCTAATCAACTCAGAGCTAACGGCTCTGGAGGATTCCGAGGCTCAATTTAAGGGAGACATAGGTTTTAATTTGCTTTTCGATAGGTATAAAATAACCACGATGGCAACTGCCGGAAATTTCTTTAATATTAATATGGGGCTTCACTTTATCCTTTGATATCATTTGGATTTAACCATTCCTTATTATAATTAATGCCTCATTATTCGTAATTTCGCATTCAAATAGTAATAGAAATCAAATAATATTTTAACATGAAAGTTACCATAGTAGGAGCGGGTGCAGTTGGCGCCAGTTGCGCTGAATATGTTGCCATTAAGAATTTTGCCTCTGAGGTTGTTTTGCTTGATATCAAGGAAGGTGTCGCAGAAGGTAAAGCAATGGATCTTATGCAAACCGCAACACTTAACGGCTTCGATACCAGGATTACAGGAAGTACTAATGATTATGCTAAAACCACTAATAGCGATATCGCTGTAATAACAAGTGGGATTCCAAGAAAACCTGGAATGACGCGTGAGGAATTAATAGGTATCAATGCTGATATTGTTAAGGAGGTTTCTTCCAATTTAATAAAGCACTCTCCAGATGTTACGATTATTGTGGTAAGTAACCCTATGGATACTATGACCTATCTGGTTCATAAAACTACCGGTTTGCCAAAGAACAGGATTATCGGAATGGGTGGTGCTCTGGATAGTGCAAGATTTAAATATAGATTAAGCGAAGCTCTTGAATGCCCTCCATCTGATGTAGATGGTATGGTGATTGGTGGACATAGCGATACAGGAATGGTTCCTTTAACAAGACTAGCAACAAGAAATAGTGTGCCGGTAACCTCTTTTCTATCGAAGGATAGATTGGAAAAAGTATCCGAAGATACCAAAGTAGGAGGAGCAACACTTACCAAATTACTTGGAACTAGCGCATGGTATGCTCCGGGTGCAGCAGTTTCTGGACTTGTTCAGGCAATTGCATGTGACCAGAAGAAAATGTTCCCGTGTTCCGCGTTACTGGATGGAGAGTATGGATTAAGTGATCTTTGTATCGGGGTGCCGGTTATTCTTGGTAAAGATGGTTTGGAAAAAATCGTTGAACTTGAACTTGATGATGCGGAGAAAGCTAAAATGAAAGAAAGCGCCGAAGGAGTTAAAAAGACCAATGGATTACTTGATGTATAATTTCGATTAAAAAAAAGCTATTTATATAAGTTGAAAAGCCACAATATTGTGGCTTTTTTATTGCTTTTAAAAGTTAAAATTATCCAAAAAAAAATATTGGGATTTGATAATTGAAGTCCTATATTTGTCCGTTTTTAAAATAGACCTAATAATCAATAATTTGAGGAATAATGCAGAATAAAGGACTGATTAAAGTTTTTGCAATTTTGTTTGGGCTGGTATGTTTGTATCAGCTGTCTTTTAC
>CAYWAB010000194.1:0-1936 GCA_964456105.1 uncultured Christiangramia sp.
TATAAAAAGAAAATCAGGTATAACCATAGTATATCGACGAAATGCCAGAAAGTCGCACCAAGCTCAAATCCAAGCATTTGCCCCGGATAGTAGCGTTGTTTAAAATGGTTATAAATTAATACTAAAAGTACAATCAAACCCGCCGCAAGATGGGCAAGATGCGCCAGGACAAGAACATAAATAAACGAGGTTGTGATCGTGCTTTCACTCCCGGTAAAATAATATCCCTGTTGGATGATCTCGGAAAAGCTGTAAAACTGAAAAACCACGAAAAGGATTGCTAGAATCAAAGTTCCCAGCAAGAAAGCTGTAGCATTAGTTCTATTTCCTGAAAGAATGCTCCTTTTACTAAGATAAAGTGTCCCACTGCTCAGCACTATCACAAGAGTACTCCATAAAAATGAAGTTGGCAGTTCAAAATCGGTAAGCCAGTCTGGTCTTTCTTTACTTACCACATAAGCACTGGTAAGACCTGCAAAGGTCATCACCATACTGATAATTCCGAACCAGAGCATCATTTTTTTAGCCCTTGCACGTTTCTTTTCGTTTGATCCTTGAGTTAAATACATTGTCTAATAAATTTATCCAGTACATATACTATTTGAAGAAGCGTAATATAAGATACGCTCGCGAACATTAATTTTTTGGCAGCTTTAGAAGTTTTTTTCCTGAACAATCGCAGAGCATAGTAAAGCATCCCCAAGCCCAGAAGAAAAATAATCACTCCAGATACGGGTGTTAAATAAAGTCTACCGGTCACCCCAAAAACAGGAATAAGCGAAACCAGAATAGTCCAGCAGGTGTACAAAACAATCTGTATAGCGGTTCCACGATCTCGTTTCCCCGTAGGCAGCATAAAGAAACCTCCTTTTTTGTAATCATCATATAACCACCATCCTATCGCCCAGAAATGAGGGAATTGCCAGAAGAACTGGATCATGAACAGGGTTCCCGGTTCTATACTGAACCTGCCTGATGCTGCAACCCAGCCAAGCATAAATGGAATTGCGCCAGGAAAGGCTCCCACGAATACGGATAGAGGAGTCTTCGTCTTTAAGGGCGTATAAACGCTTACATATAGAAATATACTGATAGCCCCGAACATTGCGGTCTTAGGATTAATGATATAGAGAACCACTAACCCAAGAACGGTAAAAATGCTAGCAATAGTAAAAGCCGTGGTAACCGACATCCTTCCGGCTGGAAGTGGACGATTCCTAGTGCGATCCATCAAGGCATCAAGATTTCGCTCGATGATCTGGTTATAAGCATTGGATGCACCCACCATTAGATAACCTCCTATCGCAAGCAATAGGACGACAACAAAATCGATCTCCTCTGCGCCCAGAAAATAACCGGCAACAGAAGAAAAGACCACACTAATGGCCAATCTCATTTTGGTTATTTCCTTAAAATCTGTAAGTATGGAAGCGCTGGAATTATGTACGCGAGTGTTGCTCAAAAAAAGCTCTTTTTTTTCAAGCGCAAAGATACTCCTTAATTAGGTTTTGGCAAGGATGGCAATGTGTTAATTTTCAGCCGAAAAAAGCACTAGTAATCAAAGTACCAGTTAAAAATATCAGTCCTTAGACCAAAATTTATCCAAACTGTTGAATTCTCAAAATGGGTCGATGTATTCACCTGTGGATTAAAATCTCGATATATAAAACTGGCAAATAACTTCAAATTCGTAGTAGGGTTCACAATATAGCCTGCTTCAGTTTCAGAATAAAAAGAATTAGTAGTGTTTCCCTGCCCTATTTCTACTCCGGTATCAAATGCCCTGTCTTCTTCAGTACGATAGATATCCTGACCGTAATAGGTATTATCGCCGGTTTGAGTAAAGTCGAAACCACGTTTACCTATAACCAGCTTGGTATGCCCGTACCAGCGGTCGTACTTATATCGGGCTATGCCCACGAACTCAACGTGACCG
>CAYWAB010000194.1:1946-4258 GCA_964456105.1 uncultured Christiangramia sp.
AATTTGCTCCCCATAAATGAGCCATGGATTGATTATTATGTCCGTAATTAAGAACTATTGAATTATGGGAATAGGTATAAGGACGAACCTGATTATATTCCGCCTGCAGGTATAGATTAGGAACCTTAAAGGCGTCAAAATATTTCATCCCGATCTGGAAACCCAGTTTATTCTTCCAACTGCCCTCTCCTCCAAAAACATCTCCCGAGGAGAACTCATCGATGAGCCACTGCCCATAGGCATAAAAGTTATCGGAGAATTTGTATTTACCCGTCAGGCCAATAATAGCGTTACCTCCGTCTGCACCTGTAGAAAATTCGATTGCCCTGTAAAAGATCACCGGATTTAGATAGTTAATATCGAAACCGCGATCATTATCATTTTCCCACATAACCGACTCAAAGAAACCTAGATTAAGCCTTTTTGTAACATTCCAGCTCAGGTAATGATTAGCCATATACTTGGTCCTGAAAGAACCACTGTTGGTAACTTCGGGGCGAACATCACGCAAAGACATCCAGGTATTGGTATATTTTATCTTCCAGAATTTTGTGTTTAGCTTCAAATAAGGATAAGGTGTAGCATTATCGCTTAATATCAGTGATCGGTAACCATCACCTATAAAATTATTGCCGTGACCAAACTGAATATTGAGAAAATCTGAAGGAGTATAAGAAAGGTAACCCTCAGCAACCGGGTAATCATAACCATCATCCATAAAGGTCTTGGCAATTCCTCTACCCGGCACTATTGCCGGATCGCCTCCTGCAGGACGAATGGATTCTGCGAAGCGATTGTAATATTCGGCGAATCTACCTTGATTTTCATAGATCACAGAATAGAAATTCAGGTTCTTACCAAGGCCTCCCTGTATAATAGCCGCCCGGGTATTATTATAAGTGAAGTCATGCGATTCCTGCTCAAAATCTTTTCCTATCTGAAGATCGAATCCTGCATCCAGTGTGAACCAATAGTCCTCTGCCTGAAATCTAACTAAATGTTCGTTCCACAATTTTCTACCTGCCCAGGTAGACCTGTCCTGAAGCATTTGATCCCTTTGCGCCTCAAAATCATAATAATCATTAACCTCATCGAACAACAATGGTTTGGATGCGGAATGTGTATTTGTTCCAATCCGGTTAAATTCGGCATCGAACCGGCTGTAAAATTCGTGAGAAAGAGGAATGTTTATCTGACTCCTATATCTTGGATTTGTGAATTCCTGAGATTTAATTTTTTCATACTCAGAAAGCACATTTTGGTCTGATGTCTTTTCCTTATCTTCCACTTTAACTTCTTCGTTAGTTTTTAAAGCAATCTCTTCTCCGGATTCAACTTTTTCAATAACCGCATTATTATTCAATGGAATTCTAACTGGCATTTTGAACTGCATATGGATTGGCCTGCCGTTATAAGTGGCGGGCTTAATAACAGGAAGAGTTTCAAAAACTCTCCGAACTTCTTCCTTAAGTTCATCATAAGCCGCATCAAGGTAAATGATCTCAAAACGGCCTTCTTCATTGACTTCAAAGATTATGGTTAACAAACCTCTATAATCCTCTTTCTGGACATTTTCCGGAATCTCGAAAGAACCAAGTATAATATTTGTCAAAGTTCTATTGAAGCAATTTTCCTGTTGAGAATAGGAAATATTCACGCATTCATCGAATTGAGGATACATCTCTGAAGAAGAACTTGCATCCTGCGCCGACAATTGAAAACCTAAAAGCAATAAAGGAAGAAGTAACAGATACTTCATGGATTTCGGGGGCTATAATTAAACGCTTGAAATATACATTTTTTACAAAAAGCAATTTACATAAAATAAAAAATCCCGGTAAGAACCGGGATTTAATTATTTATATACTCGTAATTAGTCTTGTACTTTAAACGCGATAGGAAGAGAGTACATTACTCCTACAGGTTTACCACGCTGCTTACCAGGTTTCATTTTAGGTAAGCTATTGATCACCCTGGCAGCTTCCTGCTCAAGTCTTGGGTGTGGAGCACGAGCTCTAACCTGCCCTATATTACCTTTTTCATCTATTCTGAACTGAACGATAACACGGTTGATTCCGGTTAGTCCAAGTTCAGCCCCAAGATCGGTATCAAATTCTCTATTCACAAAGTTACTGATCTTGTCGCTCATACATTTTTTACGCTGATCGTTATTCTTCAGATTCTCACAACCTGGAAAGATCGGCACATCCTCGATAACCGCAAATGGAACGTCTTCTACTTCTTCTTCAACAGGTGCCTCAACAACTTCTTCAACCTCTACTATCTCATCAAGATTAGTTTCAGTAGACTGG
>CAYWAB010000195.1:0-1855 GCA_964456105.1 uncultured Christiangramia sp.
CCCCAATCGAACCCGGTGATCAAATGCTTTATTTATATCTCTGATCAGATTTTTCATTAAGAACTTTTTCGGTCGTATTTATTATACATCCAGATTCCGTATAAAATATGAAAGATCCCAAATCCTGCAGACCAGAAGTATAATCCGTAAGCAGGGAACTGGGTTGCAATAAGTCCCAGAATGAGATTCGCATATCCAAGACCTTTAAGATCCCCAAAAGTATATTTGCTGCCATGGATCAGTGCCAGGCCATAGAATATCAACATGCTAGGAGCAATAAGTCCGAATAGGCTGTATTGCAGCAGCACAAGACAAAAAATACCACCGGCGACCAGCGGAGCAAAGAAATTAACAAGCATCCTTTTGGAAGTATTGTCCCATATTTTTTGATCATTCCTTTTTGCTTTTTGTGTAGTAAGGAAAACTGCAGTGCCAATGGCCAGTACAAGTACCGCGAGCGCCAGTAAAAAGAGCTGCGTGATTTTTTCACTGCTAATGCCTGAGGTGAGGTCCAGGGTATTATCTGAAATGATCAGCGTTGCCAATATCCCGCCTATTAAAGCATAGCATCCGGCAAACACGCCAGCAAGGCCGCTAAGGGAAATAAAACGGGAAGACCGGTTCATCATCTGCCTGATCTCACTTATGTCACGAAGATATTTTTCCTTTTTCATTTTAAAGTACTTTGAAAAACAAAGTAAAAGATTATTGTTGAAATATACAAGTGGAAAATAAAAAAACCCGCTGTTAAAAACAGCGGGCTAAAAGCTTCACATCAGATATTCAAATCCCGATTATCAGAAGTTCTTATTCATCTCTTAATCATGAGTAGACCTATTTATCCGAAGATTTTGGTTTACTTGAATCTGATCGTGTCTCGGTATCTGATTTCGTGGATTTATCATCTCGAAATCTTTGTATGATCTCCCTGAAATGTTCCCCGGCGGCATCACGGCCTCCTAGTCCGTAACTCAACGCCACAGCTACTGCGATAGCACCTAAAATTAATCCAAACGCAAGCTCTACAATTTCGTTGGCTATTCCCATTGTTCTTAAGGCTATTGCAAGGAATAATGCCAAAGATGCCCATCGTATCACACCGGCGATGAAATTATTGTTGCGAGTTTTTACCATGGTATTGTAAATAAGCAGTGAAATATAATTTCCTACCGCAAGGATTATCAATCCGAAAATGATCTGACCTGTTATCTCAAGGATTTGGTCCAGAGTTTCCGTTAATTGTTCCAGTCCAAGCAGCTCTACTGCTGTAATAATCCCGAAAAAGACAAGGAAAAAATAAATAAGATTTGCAACGATTTTAGATAGTGACTGGTTGGCTCCAATCATATTATGAATCTGAATTTTTTCAGCTGCCTGGTCCAGTCCCATACTTTTAAAAAGGCCTTCCAGGAAATTTGCAAGATATTTACCACCCCAGATAAAAACCCCGAGAATTATAGCGGCTACTACTATGTTCCCAAGCATCGCGGTGAAATCATAAAGAATGTCGTTCGCAGGTTGCGAAAGTGCTTCCATCTGTAAGGCATTGAATGCCTGGATCAGAAAAGGAATGAAAATTACCAGGAATACGATTTTTTTAATGATGTCTACAATCTTTGAAGTATCCTTGAACCCGGTCTTATCCACCCATTTATCGAGAAAATTACCGCTTATGCTTATGAGGTTTGCCACAAACTTGGCCAGGATGTATCCAATAAAACCTATTAGGATTGCCCCAATCAGATTGGGAATGAAACTTAAAAATTCTCCCACCATATTTTCCAGCGGGGTAAGTACCTGTTCTACTCCGAGTATTTCCAGGACTACCAGAATCACCACTATCATAATGATATAG
>CAYWAB010000195.1:1865-4235 GCA_964456105.1 uncultured Christiangramia sp.
TAAATGATATTTGCAAGGAAAACATTGGTGTCTCCTACTTCAGATTTTCCGAATACCTTTTCGTCCCACTGGGTTTTTCTCAGCAATCTTACTGTTAGAGATTTTAATCCTTTAGCAATTAACCATCCTACCAGTAAGACTAATAATGCACCCAGCAAATCGGGTAAAAAATTAGCTACCTGATCTGCGAAATTTTCCAGTTGGTCTTTCATTTTTTCTAATTTTTTTAATAGTTAGTTACCTAAAATATATAGAATCGAAAAAACTGGATGCCAGATTAACAGTAGTTTAAATTTTGTTTTTAAGCTTTTTCCCTAAGATTCTTCTGAAAAAAAATGGAACCTGATTCAAGTTTTCTTATAATGAATTTATGGTTTTTCTTATTTGAACAAGATTGGTTAGCAATTTTTCGAGGTGTGCAAGATCGAGCATATTGGCGCCATCGCTTTTTGCATTTGCAGGATCAAAATGGGTTTCAATGAATAATCCATCAACTTTATTTACGATGCCTGCACGAGCAATGGTTTCAATCATATCTGGTCTACCGCCGGTCACACCACTGCTCTGGTTGGGCTGTTGAAGCGAATGGGTAACATCCAGCACCGTGGGAGCAAATTCTCTCATGGTAGGAATCCCTCTGAAATCTACAATAAGATCCTGGTATCCGAACATAGTTCCTCTATCGGTTACCATTACCTGCTCATTATTACAATCGGTTACTTTAGTGACGGCGTGTTTCATGGATTCCGGACTCATGAACTGTCCTTTCTTTAGGTTAACCACCTTGCCGGTTTCTGCTGCCGCCACCACAAGATCGGTTTGTCTAACCAGGAAAGCAGGGATCTGCAAAACATCAACATATTCTGCAGCCAGGGCAGCATCACTTATTTCGTGAATATCAGTAACCGTAGGGATATTGAAGGTTTCCGAAACCTTCCTTAAGATCTTAAGTGCCTTTTCATCGCCAATTCCCGTAAAACTGTCGATACGGCTTCGGTTGGCCTTTTTAAAAGAACCTTTGAAAATATAAGGGATCTCTAATTTATCTGTGATATCAACAACCTTTTCTGCAATTCGGAGTGCCATATCTTCTCCTTCGATAGCGCACGGCCCTGAAAGCAAGAAGAAATTGTTAGAATCTGTATGTTTTAGATTAGGAACTTTATTTAAATCCATTCTTTCAAATTTTGTTGCAAAGATAGCGTATTTAATATCGCATTACAATTCTCCCTAATTAGGATAAACTGCCCATAAAAAGGCTAATTTTCCTTAAATTAGAGTATTATATTACTATAAATAGCTAACCTATGAAAATCCACGAATTCCTTATCCCGCAACTGCAGCAGGAAGTAGAACTTACTGAAAAATTCCTTAGGAGAATACCCGAGGACAAACTGGACTGGAAACCACATAAAAAATCCATGAACATCCGAGAGCTTGCAAATCATCTTGCCGAAATCCCGTCTTGGATCACCGGTACGATGGAAGCCGGGGAGATCGATCTGAAAGGTTATAAGCCGACGGATCATGGTAGTGTGGAAGAGATCATAAAGGAGCTGAAATCGGGAGCGGCAGAAGCGGAAAAATCTTTAAAAAAACCTGATGATGCTTTTGAAAGGATGTGGAAAATGACCAATGACGGGGAGATCATTTTTGAAATGCCGAAATTCAATGTATTACAGTCCACAGTTATGAACCAGTTTCCTCATCACAGGGCACAGCTCGGGGTGTATTTCCGGTTGCTTGATATTCCAGTTCCTGCTACTTATGGCCCTTCAGCAGACGAACAATAAGGAAAAAAGGAAGCGGTGTTACCGGATTGCTTAGATGGAAAACTTTTTGGCAGATTGTATTATATAAGAAAGCAGTATGTATAATTACCTGATGAGTTTTATCATCGTTATTTGCCTGGCTATTTACTTCTATTTGAAACGTGGCCTGAGCTGGCAGGTTTACATATTTCTGGCAGCGGCACTGGTGTATCTTGTCCTGTTCTTTATCAAGATTTTAAAATCAAAAAAGCCTGATTAGCAGTAGGTTAAATATATTTTGATAAAGCGCTGAATAAGTGAAAAATAGCTGTACATTTGCAGCCTCAAAAAAAGGCTATATGGCAGCTATAAGAAATATTGCGATCATCGCTCACGTTGACCACGGAAAGACTACGCTGGTTGATAAAATAATGCATCATTGCGAGCTTTTCCGTGAAAACGAATCTACCGGAGAACTCATCCTTGATAATAATGACCTTGAACGTGAAAGAGGTATAACCATTACTTCCAAGAACGTTTCTGTTACTTATAAAGACACAAAGATCAATATCATAGATACTCCCGGTCACGCCGATTTTGGTGGTGAAGTGGAGCGAGT
>CAYWAB010000196.1:0-4229 GCA_964456105.1 uncultured Christiangramia sp.
CATTTAAACCGGTGATGTGTACGAAAATGTCTCTTTTGGTGTCGTCGTTGGTAATGAATCCATAACCTTTTGATTCATTAAAAAATTTAACTGTGCCTTGCATAAAAATAATAATTAATAAAGCACAAACATACAGGATAAATTTTTAGAATCCGCTGAAAATCAGTTTTTTTTGTATTTTTTTTATGTTAAGGTTTTAATCTAAACCACGATCCTTCATTTTCTTCATATTCTCATCGGAAAGGGTATAATCCTTCAATCTTTTTCCTTTCCATCTTACATATAAGAAGATAGGCATCAGTATAAAAGCACTTACAAGTACTGAAATTCCAATGATCCTGTCGCCGGTTAATACTTCTCCTGTAAGCCGGAAGTAAAAACCAATCCCTATTGCAATAAGAATGGAAACTGCCAGTATTTTCATAAATAAATTCATTTTCTTCAATTTTTAAATTATCCGAGGAACCTTGAAATGCCGGAATTTTCAGTGCTCGCTATACGGTAACTTCAATTAATTTTTGACGGTAAGCCGTTAACAGTTTCGATTTGGATACAAAACCAACATAGGTGTTTTCTTTCACTACTGGAAGATTCCACGCCCGGCTATCCTGGAATTTCTTCATAATATCCTTCATGCGATCTTTTTCGAGATCTATCACCTCAGGGGCCTGTTGCATGATATCCCTGACTTTAATTTCATCATATAGCTTTTCGTCAAACATTATGGAACGAATATCGTCCAGTAGGATGATTCCCATGAAGTTACAGTTTTCATCTATGACAGGAAAAATATTACGGGAAGATTTTATCACTCCCTTATGGATTACATCCCCTAGATTCATTGTGACTTGTAGAGGAACAAAGTTTTTCTCTATAACCTGAGATATGTTCATTAAGGTTAAGACCGTATGGTCCTTATTGTGCGTAAGTAGATCTCCGCGCTGGGCAAGTTCCATAGTATAAACAGAATGCGGCTGGAAATTTGAAGTTATCATAAAAGAGATCCCGGCGGTGATCATAAGTGGGATAAAAAGTTCATACCCGTGAGTGAGTTCGGCAATGAGGAATATCGCTGTTAAAGGTGCATGTAGCACACCGGCCATAAGGCCTGCCATACCAACCAGGGTAAAATTACTAACCGATATAGGACTCTTCAGAATACCCATATTGTTAAGGAAAAGTCCGAAACAGTGTCCCATTGCGCTACCCATGAACAAAACGGGTGCAAAAATTCCTCCAGTACCACCGGCGGAAAGGGTTAAAGTGGTAGCAACTACCTTAAAGATCACCAAACCTGCCAGTAAAGTAATCACAACCCAGATATTATCCAGGTAGGCATTAAATAGATTAGTGCCAAGTGCCTGAATGTAATTTTCCTGTAAAAGGTTATTGATCACGCTATAACCTTCTCCATATAAAGGAGGTATGAAAAAGATTAGAACTCCAAGGGATAGACCACTAATGAGGAGCCTTATGAAACGGGATTTCAATCTATCCATTAATTTTACCAGTTTAAAATGTAGCCTGGCAAAATATATGGAACAGCCGGCAGCAAGAATTCCAAGTAAGATGTAGAAGGGAACTTCTGAAATTACAAAGGCATCCTTTAATTTAAAGGGTAAAATGATCTCATTTCCAAAAAAGAAATAAGAAGTAAGAACCGCACTAACCGAAGCAGTTAGTAAGGGCAGTAGAGAGGCCAGGGTCAAATCAAGACTGAATACTTCTATGGCGAATATTATAGCAGCGATAGGGGCGTTAAAAATGGATGACATAGCTCCGGCGGCAGCGCAACCAATTAGTAGTGTACGGGAAGTCTGATTCATAAGGAAAAGCCGCGAGAGGTTAGAGCTTATGGAGGCTCCGGTAGCTACCGTTGGCGCTTCCAATCCTACAGATCCTCCAAAGCCAACGGTAAGCGGGGCCGTTATGAGTGAAGAATACATTTGAAACCGTTTCATTATTCCTTTTTGCCGGGAAATCGCATATAAAGTATTTGGGATACCCTGACCAATTTTCTTACCTATAATGAATTTAATGATCAGGTAAACCAGTAATAATCCCAGAACCGGAAAAATAAAGTAAAATGCCTGGTGATAATTCAGGAATGGTTTGCCGGCCAGAAGTAGTTGAATAAAATGAGTTAAGTTCTTGATCGTAACTGCACATATCCCGGCAATAAAACCGATCATGCCACTTAAGATCATCAAAAATTGCCTGTGTGAAAGATTTTTAGACTTCCAGGTTAAGAACCGGTGAAGAATGGATTTTCGAAATCTTCCCATGTAAACAAGAATTAACTTCTGAAGATACTAAATCCCGCGATAAGCGGGATTTAGATTTTATGATTTCAAACGAAGATGAAGTTCATCAAGTTGCTCCTTATCGAGCTTTGCAGGAGCATCTATCATCACATCCCTTCCCGAATTGTTTTTAGGAAACGCGATATAATCCCTAATACTTTCCTGTCCTCCAAGAATAGCTACAAGACGGTCAAATCCGAAGGCTATTCCACCA
Source organism: uncultured Christiangramia sp. (assembly GCA_964456105.1). Lineage (GTDB taxonomy): Bacteria > Bacteroidota > Bacteroidia > Flavobacteriales > Flavobacteriaceae > Christiangramia. Next base: position 2,518 of record CAYWAB010000196.1, read on the forward strand.
TGAGGTGGAGCACCATACAGGAATGCGTTCATTAAAAATCCGAATTGTTCTTTAGCTTCTTCTTCAGTAAATCCAAGATATTTGAACATCATGGACTGGGTTTCCTTGTCATGGATCCTGATAGATCCGCCCCCAATTTCGTTTCCGTTTAAAACGAGATCATAAGCATTAGCTCTTACTTTTCCTGGATCTTGATCCAATAAAGGGATATCTTCTTTTTTAGGAGAAGTAAATGGATGGTGCATTGCGTGGAATCGCTCTGTTTCTTCATCCCATTCTAGTAATGGAAAATCTACCACCCAAAGTGGTGCGAATTCATCCGGTTTTCTTAGCCCCAGTTCATTTCCTAAGTGCATTCTAAGGGCACTCAGTTGAGTTCTGGTTTTGGAGGCTTCTCCAGCCATGACCAGGATAAGGTCTCCGGCATTCGCATTAGTGGCGTCAGCCCATTTTTTGAGATCTTCCTCTGAATAGAATTTATCTACCGAGGACTTAAGGGTACCATCTTCATTATATTTTGCCCAAACCAGACCATTGGCTCCTACTTGTGGTCGTTTTACCCAACTTATAAGATTATCCAGTTCCTTTCGGGTGTATCCTGCTCCTCCCGGTACTGCAATGCCAACGATCAACTCCTGCTGATCGAATACGTTAAAGCCTTTATTTTTGGCGACTTCATTCAACTCTGCGAATTCCATTCCGAAGCGGATGTCCGGCTTATCATTACCGTATTTTCTTATCGCCTCATCATAGGTCATCCTGGGAAATTCAGAAACTTCAACTCCTTTAATTTCTTTAAGAAGGTGTTTTGTTAAACCCTCAAAAGTATTAAGGATGTCTTCCTGCTCCACAAAAGCCATTTCACAGTCTATCTGGGTAAACTCCGGCTGCCTGTCTGCTCTTAGATCCTCATCTCTGAAACATTTTACAATCTGGAAATATTTATCCATTCCACCAACCATCAATAGCTGCTTAAAGGTTTGCGGAGATTGAGGAAGCGCGTAGAACTGCCCTTCGTTCATACGGCTTGGTACCACGAAGTCACGAGCTCCTTCGGGTGTGGATTTAATGAGATAAGGTGTTTCTACTTCTATAAAATCCTGGTTGGAAAGGTAGTTTCTCACCTGCATGGCTACCTTATGGCGAAAGATCAGTTTATTTTTTACAGGATTTCTCCTGATATCAAGATAGCGGTATTTCATTCGAAGGTCCTCCCCTCCATCAGTCTCATCTTCAATAGTAAACGGCGGAGTAAGGGAAGTATTTAGTATCTCGAAACTCTCTACCAGTACTTCGATCTCCCCTGTTGGAATATTCGGGTTTTTAGATTCCCTTTCTATTACCTTTCCTTCTACCTGGATTACGAACTCTCGCGACAGGCCTTCCGCTTTCTGCATTAATTCTTTTGCAGAACGTTCTTCATCGAATATCAACTGAGTGATGCCGTAACGATCACGCAGGTCTACCCAAATCATGAAACCTTTATTTCTGATCTTCTGAACCCAGCCAGAAAGCTTAACTTTATTTCCTATTTGAGAGGCATTTAGTTCCCCGCAGGAGTGACTTCTATACATTATTATTCGCTAATTTAGAATGGCCACAAAAGTAATAAGTTCTATGGTTTTCTTTTAATTAAATACTTCAAAATTGAATAGAAAAAATTAAATCCTGACAATATTCTTAATAACATAAAAAACTTATAATTAAAGATT
>CAYWAB010000197.1:0-4171 GCA_964456105.1 uncultured Christiangramia sp.
AATCTTTCCCTGTCTTTACCTTTTTGAAGGTGAACAATATATTTCTCCTTGTGGATTTGATCTTCCAAACCAGAAGCAATATATTTATTTTTGGTCAGTTTCCAACCGTCGTAAGGGGCCATCGCCTGTTTAAGAATTGGTCTTGGCAGAGCAATGTTTTTAAACTTCTGATAAGTTTTAACAAGTTCTCCGTCCTTATTGTAAGAAGCTAATAGTATTCCATTGCTGCTTTTTACGGTTACTCTGAACTCGTCTTTACCTTCCCCGCCTTCTCGCATAAATCGATAAATATCAAAGTTTTCGACCAGGAATCTGATCGCGTTGGACTGGAATTGTTTAGCGTAATTTTCTTTAACTTTTACAATTCCATTAGAATAATCTTCAAAGACTACCTCTGCGGTCGGTTCAAAATCTGATAATTCAACTTTTTCCAGTTGAATAACTTGTGCGTTAGATGCAAAGATACATCCAGCTACTGCTACCATAAAAGTGATGAACTTTTTCATGATGTAAAGTTTTAATTGATGAATAAATAATTGAATGAGTAAACAAGATAAATAAGAATAGAAATATTTAAAACTACTTAAGTATCACAAAATCAATATTTTATAATTTTTTATTCTGATTTTCCAGTTCCTTTAGTAACAGAGAAATATCCTTTATCTCTACCTGTTTTCTGGCTATTTTAATGGAGCCGTTCTTTTTAAGTTTCTGAAGGTGACGGTTCACTACGGCCCGGGTAGAGCCTATAAGATTTGCTATTTCCTTATTGGGAAGATCATTGATGTGTTCCAGTTGTTTTGAATTATGGTTCACGTTATTCACCAGCAGCCGGAGCAGCCTGGTAGAAATATCGGTAAATATTAGCTGTGACACATTACTTTCAAGCATCCTCATCATCTTTCCGGCATAGGAGAGGAAATGCTGATAATAAGCCGGATTTCTTTGCAGCCATAATCTCAGCTCGTCCATAGGTATTGCCAGTACCTTTACATTGTCCAGACATTCATAATATACGCGATGCTTTGTTCCGTCCATAAGACAGAAAAGATCGAATACATCTGATTTTTTCAATAAGAAAAGTGTATGCTCCTTTTCGCTTAATTCATCCACATTGTACATTTTAATGCGGCCGGAGACTATTATATAAAAGTGGAAAAGGAATTTTTGATGATTAACCATACAGGTTTCTTTAGGCCATTTTTCCTCATGAAAACTAACCAGCAATTCCTTCCAGTGCTCATCGGTCATCCCGCTGAACAGTTCGCAATTCTTTAAAGTCGAGTTATATTTATCCAATAAACTGTTTCCTGAAGCCAAATCTTCGAATTTTTAGTTAGTAAAAACTTACAGGGGGTTAAACAGTTACTCTTTAAGAAGGGGGAAAAAGAGCAATTTGAGGACTTTTCTATAATTTCAAATTTACGATAATTTTAGATGAATGTAATTTTTAAGAGGGGAGATTATTCCCCTATTTTTTGAGTAAAGCTTAAAAATGCCTTATTTTTGCAAAATTGCTTACTCAACAGAATTTATGGCGGTAGAAACATTTGGTATTGAAAAAAAGAAAGTAGACAAGGAACTTTATGACTATCAACAAAAGGATATAAATAAGATATTCGGGGTCATAGATGAAAACCCCGAGAGATATAATCTTCTCTATCAGCTGCCTACAGGTGGAGGGAAGACGGTGATTTTTTCCCAGATCACCAGGGAGTATATTCAGAGGACCAATAAAAAGGTTCTGATCCTCACGCACCGAATCGAGCTCTGCAGGCAAACCTCAAAGATGCTTTCAGGCTTTGGCGTTAGGAATAAGATTATCAACAGCAAGGTAAAGGAACTGCCAGATCAGGATGATTATATGTGTTTTGTGGCGATGGTAGAAACCCTGAATAACCGTCTTAATGATGAAAAACTTGAGATAAAGGATATCGGGCTTGTGATCATTGATGAAGCTCATTATAACTCTTTCAGGAAATTATTTAAGTTCTTTGAAAATTGTTTCATACTTGGGGTTACGGCCACTCCTTTAAGTTCCAATATAAAGCTCCCCATGAAGGATAATTACAGGGAACTTATCGTGGGTGATTCTATCCAGTCCCTTATTGAAAAAGGCTTTCTTGCACGCGCCAATATCTACAGCTATAATGTAGGCTTAACTACCTTAAAGGTTGGGATGAACGGGGATTATACCGTAAAATCCTCAGAAGAGCTTTACTCCAATTACACGATGCAGGAAAAGCTTCTCACAGCTTATTATGAAAAATCTAAAGGGAAAAAGACGCTTATTTTCAACAATGGTATCAATACCTCGGTAGAGGTCTATCATACCTTTAAAAATGCCGGTTTACCAATAAGACATCTTGACAATACCACTAGTAAACAGGAAAGAAAAGACATTCTCAGGTGGTTTAAACATACACCAGATGCCATAGTGACTTCAGTAAGTATCCTGACAACCGGTTTTGACGAGCCTACGGTTGAAACCATTATTCTTAATCGCGCCACAAAATCCCTTACACTTTATTTCCAGATGATCGGAAGAGGATCCCGTGTACTGAAGGATAAAGATGAATTCAATGTAATAGATCTTGGTAATAATATGGCTCGTTTTGGTCACTGGAGCACTCCGGTGGACTGGAAACAGATCTTCAGGTCTCCCGATTTCTACTTTGAGAATCTGCTGAGCGATGAAGAGATTGAAAGGGAATTCCAGTACGAGATGCCTCCGGAGATCCGGGAGAAATTCTCAAACACCGAGGATGTTAGCTTTAATATTGAAAAGGCTTACGACGAGGTGATCAAGAAGGGACTCAAATCAAAGTCGGTATTGGAATGGTCTCTGGACCAGCACGTGAAAATGTGCGTGGAGAACAGCGAAGACGTTTTTGATGCCAGGATCCTGGCCAAGGAACTTAAGGATGATATCTCTTCCAGGATCAAGCAGTATTCTTATTGTATTAGTAAAAGTACCAAGAATTACAGGGATTGGCTGGAAGAAGACTATTCAAGGAAATTAAGGATGCAGATAAATAAGGAGTTTTAAGAATCGGGTTCGGCATCGGCAGATTTGATGTCATCTTCCACGAATTCGGGCTCTCTTACACTTCCTCCAATTACGATCGCTGCGCTGATGATTATCAGGTTCTTGATGATATACTGTCCCTCCATGCTTAATTTGAAAGGGATTTCGGTAAAACAAACCTCTGGGAGTATGATTAGCGGAAGGAAGGTACCTGGCATCTGAAATACCAGCAGCAGTATGGCGAGCCTTATGGTCTTTTTTAAACATAGGAATACCCCGATAAGCACCTCCCAGACTCCAAGGACAGGGATGAAGACCTCGGGATCAAACCAGAAGACCGTGGCTGCCACCACATCTGATGCAGGACTGTCTCCCGTCACTTTTAAAAAACCGAACCAGATAAAAATAAGGGCCAGGGAATACCTTAGAATGGGTTTACCGTGGACGTACATCCAACGGGAGATCTTAAAGTCCAATTGTTCGATCTTATTCCGTTTTGGATCCTTACTCACCGTTTTCTTTGTTAGTAATTAATTATCATCTTTTTTTCCGAACAAACGCTGGAAAAAGCCCTTTTTCTTTTTCTTCTTTTCTGGTTTATCGTCTCTTTTTCTTTCATTACCTGAAAAGAGTCGTTCCAGGAAGTTATCTCGTTCCTCGGGAGGGCATTCCATCATTTCGGCAAGTTCAGAGGAAAGAGGGGAGAACCTCGCATTTGTGATCTCATCGAAAGAAGAATCAGAATTCATTTTCTGCATTAAACCTGCAAAAATCGGCAAGGCCGAATTGGCACCCTGACCAATAGCCGTATTCCTGAAACCTATCCTGTGATCATCACTTCCTACCCAGGTGACACAGACCAGCTCGGGATTCATCCCTACAAACCAGCCATCCTTATTATCCTGTGTGGTACCGGTCTTTCCTGCCAGGTCGTTACGCAAACCGTATCTGTACCGAAGTCTTGCTGCTGTACCTTCATTTACGGTGGCCTGCATCATATTGATCATTATTTTACGGGTCTCTTCTGAAAAAGCCCTGGATCTGGAGATCTGCGGTTTGAACTCGGCCAGCAGGTTCCCGTTTCCATCTGTGATCTTACTAATATAATAAGGTTCTGAATAATGACCGTTATTCACAAAACTG
>CAYWAB010000198.1:0-4128 GCA_964456105.1 uncultured Christiangramia sp.
TACGTTAGTTTTTCAATTTTACAGTCTGTAGAAGTCAATCATTATGCCAGCGCAAAACTTATGACAGGTTGTCACATTTTCAGGAGTAGGCTGTCACTAATCTTAGCTAAAACTATACATCACATTATTTCGTCAAATTTTGAGGAGTCCCATTAACAAATCCTTATTTTTGTGGTCAAATTTTTACTCTGAATGCGAAAAATTGAATGCATTAGCGTTTTTGACATGCTTAAAGTTGGCGTAGGCCCTTCAAGCTCACATACTCTTGGTCCCTGGAGAGCGGCCCAAAGATGGATTGATGAACTTAAGAAAAAGGATAGATTTGATTCTGTTGAAAAAGTTCATGTTGACCTTTACGGTTCTTTAAGCCTAACCGGTAAAGGACACGCTACAGATATTGCTACTCTTTTAGGTCTCTTAGGTCATGATCCCGTGACTATGGATATTTCTCTTATTGAATCTGAAATTGAAAAGATCAGAAAAACCGGTAAGCTTTTACTGAATGGTAAAAGGGAAATTGAATTTAATATCGGCGAAGACATCAAGTTTAACCGTAAATTCCTGGAATTCCATCCTAATGGAATAACCTTTAGAGCGGTCCTCCCTGATGGCAAAAAGACTTCATCTTCCTTTTATTCAATTGGTGGCGGATTTGTCATCAAAAAAGAACGGAAGAATGCCAGCAAAAAAATGAAAAGTTTTCAGGACTTCCCTTTCCCTGTTGAAAAAGCAACAGAGCTCCTTCAATATTGCAAGGCTGAAAATAAAACTATTTCGGAAATCGTACTGGAAAATGAGCGTTCCCTTCGAAGCGATGAAGAGATCGATGCCGGTTTCCAAGAGATCTGGAAGGTAATGCTGGAATCGATGTATATAGGTTGCCATACTGAAGGAACCTTGCCTGGGGGATTAAATGTAAAAAGACGTGCATTCGAAATGCATCAGCGATTGATAGGTGAAACCAATTATTCCGGTATTGAAGATTGGATCCCTGCCATCAGAAAAACAGAAGTGAAATTCCGTCAAATCCTAAAGTGGGTTAGTTGCTTCGCTTTAAGTGTAAATGAAGTTAATGCATCCCTCGGAAGGGTTGTCACCGCTCCTACCAATGGAAGTGCAGGAACAGTACCCGCAGTAATGATGTATTATATGGTAATAGAAAACCATAATGCAACTTTTGAAGACCTGAAAAGATTTATGCTCGTTGCTGGTGAAATTGGAAGTTTGTTCAAAAAAGGGGCTACCATTTCAGCTGCAATGGGAGGATGCCAGGCAGAGATTGGAGTATCTTCAGCGATGGCTGCAGGTGGATTAACCGAATTGATGGGTGGTACACCGGAACAGGTCCTTATGGCAAGTGAAATAGCAATGGAACACCATCTTGGATTAACTTGTGATCCAATTGGTGGACTTGTACAGGTTCCTTGTATCGAAAGGAATGCCATGGGAGCAATTAAGGCTATAAATGCTGCGGAAATAGCTATGGAAAGTGATGCCAGCCGAGCAAAGGTTCCTTTGGATAAGGTGATCGAGACCATGTGGGAAACTGCTAAGGATATGAGTAAAAAATATAAAGAAACCTCAGAAGGGGGCCTGGCGGTAAAAGTAAGTCTGAGCGACTGCTAAAAGACTTCTTATTTGAACTTATTGAAAGAAAATAGTAACATTCAAAAAACGAAAAACCTATTCAGGAATTTCGCTTTAATGATTTTATGTTATCTCTTTTTCTTTATCCTTGTAGGATATCTTAAGACCTATTTTCCCGAGATAGACCTTTCAAAATATGAACAGAGCAAACTATTTGAAAATCTTAAGGAAAACCCCCTGAAATTTATATTTCTCGCCAGTATTTTCGCCCCTGTGATCGAGGAAAGTATGTTCAGGAGCCTGGTAAAGCCCTCGGCTATAAGCATTAAATTATTTGTCTGCTCACTTCTGTATTTCGCAGGGCTTATGATTATTCCTCAGGAAGGAAATTGGTTTTTAAAATATGGTCTTTTATTTCTAAGCCTATTCCTGGTGTACTATGCCATGGGAGAATTAATCAGCTTTGCTTTTTTTGAAAGGATGAAATACCTGCTTCATCGTCATTATCTATTGGTTTGGATTCTAGGTTCAATTTTATTCGGTTTTGTACACATCTTTAACTATGTAGAAGTATTTTATGTAGATATGGCACTTTTCATTTTAATATTTCCCAGAATAATAGCCGGATTCTTCTTCGGCAAGATCAAACTTGAAAATCGAGGTTTGATCTGGCCCATTTTGATGCACAGCATGAATAACACTATGGTGCTTATCTTAATTCTACCATCCATTTTATCCAAGTATTAACAAAGCCTTAAAAAGGTTTTGCTTTTTCATTTTGTAACTTCTAAATCGTTAAAAATTACGCGATTTAATTAGCTTATGATTTAATCGATATTAGATTTTAGCTTATTAAATAGCCTTAATAAAAAGCAAAATATATGAAAGCAGCAGTAGTTGAAGAAGCAGGAGGAGATTTTATTATTAAAGAAGTTGATAAACCTAATCCTGGAAGTAATGAAGTTCTAATCAAAGTAGAAGCCTGCGGGATTTGCCACAGTGACAATTTTGTCAAAGCAGGCGGATTCCCGGGGTTAGAATACCCCCGAATTCCTGGACATGAAGTCGTGGGAATTATAGAGGAAACTGGAGATAATGTAAATAACTGGAAAAAAGGCCAGAGAATAGGAGTTGGATGGCACGGCGGACATTGTTTCGAATGTGAACCCTGTCGACGCGGAGACTTTATTAACTGTGAGAATGGCAAAATAAGTGGCATCTCCTATGATGGTGGATACGCAGAATACATGACGGCTCCCAAGGAAGCCCTTGCAAATATTCCTGAAGATCTTTCCTCGGCCGATGCCGCTCCCCTTTTATGCGCAGGTATAACGGTGTATAACGCTTTACGAAATTCTGGCATTAGAGCCGGCGACCTGGTTGCAGTACAGGGAATTGGAGGATTGGGACATCTTGCAATCCAGTACGCTTCCAAAATGGGTATGAAAACAGTAGCTGTTTCTCATAGTAATGACAAAAAAGAACTTGCCAAGAAACTTGGGGCACATCACTTTATAAATACAGGAGAAAAAGATGGTGCTGAAGAATTGCAAAAACTTGGTGGCGCCAGACTTATCCTGGCTACGGCACCTCATAGTGACGCAATTTCTGCAGTGGTCGATGGTCTAGGAATCGATGGAAAACTATTAATGGTTGCCGCTACGGGAGAACCCATCGAAGTTTCTCCAATGCAATTATTAATGGGAAGAAAATCTGCTGCCGGTTGGCCAAGCGGAACTGCAATGGATTCTGAAGACACACTGAATTTTAGCTCCATGACAGGGACTACTCCTATGATCGAGGAGTTTCCTTTAGATAAAGCCAATGAAGCATTTGCCAGGATGATGAATAATGAAGCAAGATTTAGAGTTGTTCTGAAACCTTAATTATTACAAATATTTATATCAAAACCCCGGAGCGGTAATTTATACTGTTCCGGGGTTTATTATTAAAGGGAATTTCCTTATTCGCAGCCCTCTTTAATTCTTGTGTCTATTAGATAAACCAATTTCCATTCCTCCCCAAACTTTACCAGTTGAAAGCTATTTACACCACAGTGATATAGTTTTCCATTAAAATATAAAGTATACGGAGTAGTAACTGTTGCCAGATCTCCATTCTCTTCTACTCTGTATTCATGGAGTCTTTCCTCAAAGGTTGCATCTTCAGGGATTGATGCTATATTCTTTAAAAAACCGGGATAATCGCTGGTCATTAGTTTTACATCTCCATTTTCTTCTTTTATAACCGACTCCAGTTTAGCTCCTTCATAAGCATAGGATTTCAATTTTACGGTATCCTGTTCATGAAATGCTTTAAAGAATTTTTCAACAAATTCTTTTGGAGATTCATTGGTATCATTCATTTGTGAAAAAGCAGATAAACTTAAAAACAGAAAGCTAGCAATAATTAATTTTTTCATCGAAAGGTAGTTTTGAATGTGGTTGACGAATTTAGTATTTTTACTCAAAATTAAAATAAGAGTTCATGTCTGTTGCTAAAAAAGAATACAAACGTATTACTACCAAATCTCTGGTAGAT
>CAYWAB010000199.1:0-4058 GCA_964456105.1 uncultured Christiangramia sp.
TCCTTTCAGAGTTATATTCTAATGCGTTTGTCAAAATTGAAGTTTAATTAGGTAAAGTTATATGAAGTTTACTCCTTTGCCTGCAAAATACTAAATATTACGCAAGTCAGGCAAAAAACACCTCGTTTTTGTTCTTTATTTATAAAGATATCACTCCTTCTACTTTTTCAGCTACCTCCCGGTATTTTTTAATTACAGCATCAGGATTCTTCATTCTTACATTTACTGAAACACTTGTATAGGTTCCTTTTTTAGATTCCCTGGTTTCAATTACTGCTCCCATATTATCAAAGATATCTTCAACTTTTCCTATACTATCCCCCTTTGTAGGGACAATAAACTTGTAAAGATATTCAGAGGGCCATAATGCGGTATCCTGTAATTGCTTTTTTAGTTTAGCGTAAAATTCTTCCGGATTTTTCGATTCACTCATAATTCTTCTCTTCGTTTAAGTGCAAAGATACAAGGAATGAAAGCATTTTTATAATCAAATTCATTTAACGAAATTTGCCCTGTGAAAGTGAAAAAAATTGTTATTACCGGAGGCCCCGGAACAGGTAAATCATCTATCATTCATAAACTTGAAGAGAAAGGAGAAAAATGTCTGCATGAGATTTCAAGACAGGTTACCCTTGAAGCTCAAAAAGAAGGTATAGCACAATTATTTCTAGAAAAACCGCTTCTTTTTAGCGAAAAACTTCTCGAAGGAAGATTAAACCAGTTCCTAACTGCAGAAAAGGAAAGATCGCATCATATATTTATTGATCGAGGATTACCGGATGTGGTAGCCTACATGGATTACTTCGATACAAAATACCCTGAACTATTTAATAAAACATGTAAAGAATACCGGTACGATAAGGTTTTTATACTCCCTCCCTGGAAGGAAATATATAAAAGCGACAATGAGCGTTATGAAAGTTTTGAAGAGGCCTTAAAAATTTCGTCTTATCTTTATTCAACATATATGCACTACGGTTATGAACCAATTGAGGTTCCGAAATTGAATGTAGAAGACCGTACTCAGTTCATATTGGATAAGCTATAGACGAATTTGCAAAGAGAGGCTATACAAATATTAGAGAAATTCTGGGGGTTTCGGAATTTCAGGTCACAGCAGCTGGAAGTCATAGAATCCATAATGCTAGGCAAGGATACCCTGACACTCTTTCCTACAGGTGGTGGAAAATCCATTTGTTTCCAGGTGCCTGCACTCTTAAAAGAAGGTATTTGTGTAGTGGTTTCTCCACTTATTTCCCTTATGGAGGACCAGGTAAATTCACTTCAGGATAAGAATATCAAGGCTATGGCCATAACCGGTGGAATATCTTATCAGGATCTTGACAGAAAACTGGATAACTGTATTTTCGGGAACTTCAAGTTTCTATACCTATCTCCGGAAAGGCTTCAACAAGAGCTGGTACAAGAACGGCTTAAACAAATGAATATTAATTTGATTGCCATAGACGAAGCGCATTGTATATCACAGTGGGGTCATGATTTCAGACCGGCCTATCGCAATATAGCCCAACTACGAGAATTGTTCCCAGAGGTACCCATAGCTGCTTTTACCGCCACTGCGACCAAACCTGTAGTAAAAGATATAGGCGAACAGTTGGAACTGAAAGATCCAGAAATACATAAAAAGTCATTTGAGAGAACAAACCTTATCTATGAAGTTATCAGGACCGAGGATAAGTATTTTCGATTAACTCAATTATTAAAAGACGAGTCGGCGATCATATACGTGAGAAGCAGGAACGCAACCCAGCAAATTTCAGAATTCTTAAATAAACACGGTATCACGGCCACTGCCTATCACGGAGGGATCAAAAAAGAAGAAAAGTCTAAAAGGTTTGAACAGTGGATGGCTAATAAAATTCACGTTATGGTAGCAACCACTGCCTTCGGGATGGGAATCGATAAACCGGATGTTCGTACAGTTATTCATATAGATCTGCCAGAAAGCCTGGAAAGTTATTTCCAAGAAGCCGGAAGGGCAGGAAGAGACGGCAAGCCTGCGAAGGCAATTATACTTACCAATGCAAGTGATATACCAGTTCTTAAAAATCAGTTCCTAAATAACTTACCCTCTTTAGAAGACATAAAGCTCGTTTATAAAAAATTAAATGCCTATTTCAGGATAGCCTACGGAGAAGGTGAAAATACAGAATATGATTTTAATTTTTCCGAGTTCTGTAATCAATATCAGTTCAATTCTCATAAAACTTACAATGCCCTTCAGTTATTGGACCGGTGCAGCATTTTAAGATTATCTCAAAACTATCAGAAAAAGACGGAAATACAAATAATTCTCTCAGGTAAACATCTTGAAAATTACCTTGACGAGAATCCAAAATATGCCAACCTTATTAGGACCTTATTGAGGAATTACGGAGGTATCTTTGAAAGTCTTATTCCAATAAACCTAAGTACTATTTGTGATAAAGCAGGTATTTCTGAAACAAGAGCCATCGAATTGCTGGAGGAATTACACGAAAAGGAGATCCTCGAGTTCAACCTTTCTAAACATGATGCTAGTATTATTTTCCTGGTCCCCCGGGAAGACAGTGCAACAATAAATCCTGTTTCAGGTTTTATAAATCAGTATAATAAATCGAAAAAAGAAAAGATAGAGGCCGTTCTGGAATTTGTTGCCAATGACATTATATGCAAGCAGGTACAATTACTGGAATATTTTGGAGAAGGAGATTCGAAGCCTTGCGGAAAATGCTCGGTTTGCAATGAGAAAAAGGACGAACTATCCAGAGATGATATGAACGAGATTTATCTGCAGCTTGTAAAGATCCTAAGATCTGGAGAAAAGGATTCGAGAGAGATTCTTTCCTTGATGGAATATTCTGGAAAATCTGTTTTGAAAGTTTTATCACTACTCATTGAAAAAAGATTAGTAATAAGAACATCAAACAATAAATATAAAATAGAAGGTAAATGAATGAGCTTAGAATAGTATTTATGGGAACTCCAGACTTTGCTGTTAGTAGCCTGGAAGCCATTATCGAAGCGGGATATAACGTGGTAGGAGTTATTACGGCACCAGATAAACCGGCAGGAAGAGGGAGAAAACTAAACGAAAGTGCGGTAAAACAATTTGCAATAAAAAAAGGACTTAGGGTATTGCAGCCTACCAATTTAAAGTCGAAAGCTTTTCAAGAAGAATTAAAAGAACTTAACCCGAATGTACAGGTTGTGGTTGCATTCCGTATGCTTCCAAAGTCCGTATGGAACCTTCCCGAGCATGGTACATTTAATTTGCATGCTTCCCTCCTGCCCGATTACCGTGGTGCCGCTCCGATAAACTGGGCTATAATAAATGGTGAGGAATTTACAGGCATATCAACCTTCTTCCTTGACGACAAGATAGATACCGGGGAAGTGATACTTCAGGATAAGGTAAAGATCAAGGATTCAGAGAAGGTGGGGTCACTGCACGACAGGTTAATGGAAAAAGGCTCCAAACTTGTTGTAAAAACCCTTGATTTAATCGCGAAAGGAAAAGTTAGAAGTCAGCCACAAAGACCTTTCAAACCAGGTAAGGAAGCTCCTAAACTTACGCGTGAGAACACCAAGATAGATTGGAACCGGCCAGTAGAAGTAATATACAATCATATAAGAGGTCTCAATCCATACCCTGGCGCTTGGTGCTTTCTCGAAAATTCTTCTGAAGAAATGATGGTAAAGATTTTTGATGTAGAAAAGAAAATAGAGACCCACAAGCATCCCAACGGTACAGTGACAGTTGAGGACAAAGAAATAAAAGTAGCTGCCATTGGTGGTTATATTTCGATTAAGGAAATACAACTTCCCGGAAAGAGAAAAATGCAGGTCAAAGATCTCTTAAACGGATTTAATTTTGCTCCGGATGCAAAAATGCGCTAAGGCCTTATTAATGCTGAATTTGTTGCATTTTAATAAAAAACAATTATCTTTATTAACAAATCCACCAAGTTATCAACAAATGCGGCCTTTTCCCTTGTCATTACTTGCGTGGACAAGAAATCCGTATAAATTTGTATACCAGTTTAACAGAATGTTTA
>CAYWAB010000200.1:0-4036 GCA_964456105.1 uncultured Christiangramia sp.
GGAGTATACTGACGAGCGTGTAAGCCTCATCCCTGATTTTATTTCGAATTGTGGAATGGCTCGTGTTTTTGCTTACTTCATGGAAAGAAGGGTTCAAATGACCGATGAAGCTATTTTTAATGATACCTCAATAACCATTAAGAATGCGATTCAGAATACTTTCAATAACAATAGCAGTAAAACAGATATCAGTAAAACAGCATTCGAGGTTGCCCTTAAACAACTTGTTTAAAAGATTGTGTAAATATTATTGTCTCTTCTCTGAAAAGGGGTGTACTGATTATTTAAATTTGGCTTACAATTAAAAACGCATTAACACGTTACATTAAAAAACCTATTTATACCTATGCTATATTTTGTTCAGCAGGACGACCTAGCAGAAGCTGCCATGCAGACAGAGCCGGTCGTAGAGGAAAAGACCCTTTCCTTATTTGATCTAATGTTCAGTGGCGGTCTTGGCGGCCAGATAATCATTATCATTCTTTTCGTTCTCCTATTCGTTGCAGTTTATATCTACTTTGAAAGATTGTTCGCCATTAAGGCGGCAAGTAAGATAGATAAGAATTTTATGCTCCAGATTAAGGATAGTGTATTGAATGGGAACATAGAATCTGCAAAGATAAGATGTGCTCAAAGTGATTCGCCGGTTGCGAGACTTACCGAAAAAGGAATCTCGAGGATAGGAAGTCCTTTAGAAGATATCAATACTGCGATTGAAAATGCAGGACGATTAGAAGTGTATAAGCTGGAAAAGAACGTAAGTGTTATGGCTACCATAGCCGGTGCGGCTCCTATGATAGGATTCCTAGGTACCGTAATAGGTATGGTTATTGCTTTTCATGAACTAGCCACGAGTAGCGGTCAGGCCCAGATGGGAGCACTTGCAGAAGGGATCTATACTGCTATGACCACCACTGTTGCAGGATTGATTGTTGGTATTATTGCCTATATCGGATATAACCATCTGGTAGTTAAAACAGATAAGATGGTTCATCAGATGGAGGCTACCGCGGTAGATTTTCTGGACCTTTTAAACGAGCCTGCTTAATATGAATTTAAGAGGAAGAAATAAGATTAGCCCGGAGTTTAGTATGAGCTCGATGACAGATGTGGTATTCCTGCTTCTTATCTTTTTTATGCTGACCTCTCCTGCCATAACTCCTGAAGCCTTGGATCTTATTTTACCTAAAGCGAAGGGGAAAACGACTACCAAGCAAACTCTTTCGGTGAGCATTACCAAAGATCTACAGGTTTATATTAATGACGAACGTATAAGTAACAGTGCTCTAGAGAGCACTTTGAAGAGTAGGTTGGCAGGAGAAGAGAATCCAACAATTATTTTAAGGGCCGAGGAAGGAGTACCTATTGAGAAGGCTGTGAATGTAATGGATATTGCCAATAGGAACAGTTATAAGATCGTATTGGCCGTAAAACCGGAATAAGATGGCGATGCTGGAAACGAAACATGAGAAGAAATCATTTACAATTACGGTAATACTTCATGTATTGCTGATACTCCTTTTGATCTTTTTCGGCCTTACTTATCTTGATCCTCCCCCTGAAAGCGGAATCGCCATTAACTTCGGGACTTCTGAGGTTGGATCTGGAAATGAGCAGCCAAAGGAACCGGTTAGGTCTGCTCCGCAAAAGACAAGCGCTCAACCTGTAAAATCGCAGCCAGTAATCGAAAAGGAGGTTGTGACTCAGGATATCGAAGAAGCTCCAGTTATCGAAAAGAAGAAAAAACCTACCCCTGTAGAAACTAAACAGCCTGAACCTAAAAAAGAACCTGAACCAGTCAAAAAACCTGAGCCTAAACCAGACAAAGCCACGAATGATGCTTTAAGCAGTATTCTGAATGGGCCGGAAAGATCGGGTACTGCAACGGGAGGTGAAGGCAATGATAATGTTGCCGGTGATAAAGGTAGTCCTGATGGTGATCCTAATGCCAGCTCATATTATGGTCAGGGCGCTGGCCTTGATGGGGACGGTAATTATCGTTTAGGAGGCAGAAAAGCGCTAAACAAAGAAAAATTTGTCCAGGATTGTAATGAGTCAGGTATTGTGGTGGTAAGGATAGAAGTTAATCAGCAAGGTCAGGTAATCAGTGCGACTCCGGGTATGAAGGGAACAACAAACAATGCAACTTGCCTAACCGATCCCGCGAAAAGAGCCGCGCTAGCCACTCGTTTCAATAGCGATCCTAATGCACCTTCAAGACAGGTGGGTACGATAATCTACAATTTCAAACTAACCGAATAAGTGAAGTCCTATAAAGAAACTGTTGACTGGATGTTTCAGCAGTTACCAATGTTCCAGCGAATAGGAAAACAGGCTTTTAAAAAGGATCTTTCCAATACTCTGAAACTGGCCGACCATCTTGGTCATCCTGAAAATAAATTTAAAAGTATCCATGTAGGTGGTACCAACGGAAAGGGATCTACCAGTCATATGCTTGCTTCAATATTTCAGGCTGCAGGATATAAAACAGGTCTATATACTTCTCCTCATTTAAAAGATTTCCGGGAACGAATAAGAATAAACGGAAGAGTTATTCCCGAAAAAGATGTTATAGCGTTTATCGAAGAAAATAAAACTTTCCTGGCTTATAACAGGCTAAGTTTCTTTGAGATGAGCGTAGGAATGGCATTTGATTATTTTGCAAAAGAAGAGGTTGATATCGCTATAATTGAGGTTGGGATGGGCGGCCGTCTGGATTCTACGAACATTTTAACACCGGAATTATCAGTTATTACCAATATAGGTTTAGATCATACTCAATTCCTTGGTGAAACCTTAAGAGAGATCGCTTATGAGAAAGCTGGAATTATTAAACCAGGAATTCCTGTGGTGATCGGCGAAAAGCAAGAGGAGACTACACCGGTGTTTATTGAAAAGGCGAAAGAAGTTAATTCGGAAATTATCTTCGCTAGCGACCGGAAGGTTCCTGAATACAGGACAGATCTTAAGGGAGATTATCAAAAGAAAAATTTGAGAACGGTTATTTCGGCAATTGAGATACTTCGAGAAAAGGACTGGAAGCTAGGAGAAGAAGCTTTGATCAACGGGCTGATTAATGTAAAACTCCATACCGGATTGCAAGGAAGATGGGAGGTGCTGCAGGAGAAACCAAAAGTTATCTGCGATACTGCGCATAATACGGAGGGCCTTAACCTTGTATTAAAGCAACTGAAGAAGGAAAAATATCAACATCTTCACATGGTTATGGGAGTAGTGAATGATAAGGACCTTTCTAAAGTGCTTCCTTTGTTTCCTAAGGATTGTAGTTACTACTTTGCAAAACCAGATGTGCCAAGAGGTCTTGATGCTTCAGTTTTAAAAGAAAAGGCAGGTGAATACGGGTTGGAAGGCCGTGTTTATAAAAGTGTAAAGGAAGCCTTTTTAGCTGCAGAGGAAGAGGCTCTGGATGAGGACCTCATATTCGTAGGAGGCAGTAACTTTACCGTAGCAGAGATAGTTTAAAAAAATTTCTTCATTAAGATCGTAAATTTAAAAAATCAGTTATCTTTATAAAGCCTTGATATATAGGTTATTTACTTGCTCTGAATCTTTATTTTTATCTCCTACTTTTCTTGCCCTAGTTATTTCATGAGTTGACTTTTTAGCTGTGTCAATTATTAACTAAAAAAATC
This sequence comes from uncultured Christiangramia sp., assembly GCA_964456105.1. Classification (GTDB taxonomy): domain Bacteria; phylum Bacteroidota; class Bacteroidia; order Flavobacteriales; family Flavobacteriaceae; genus Christiangramia. The sequence continues at coordinate 3,654 of CAYWAB010000200.1, forward strand.
AACAAAAAATGAAAACAGCAGTAAAATTATTTGCGTTTTTGTTCGTGATGAGCCTGTGTTTAGAACTACGTGCGCAGGATAACGGACAACAGGAATTCAAACCAATTTATTTAACAGTGACGACTACTCACTGGAACGACGATCCTAATACAGATTTCTCAGACTGGCTGGAAACGGAGAAGGAGTATTTTGATAAAGTTACGAGTAAGAACGATCTAATTGTGGGATCTGGAGTGTTTATGCATTATATGGGGCCGGATAATTCCGAAATAGTCATGATGAATGCCTATGAAAACTGGGATGATATTGAAAAGGCTGATGAAGTAAATCAAAAGCTGGTTATGGAAGCATGGCCTGACGAAAAGGTACGTCAGGAATTCTTT
>CAYWAB010000201.1:0-3835 GCA_964456105.1 uncultured Christiangramia sp.
GAGAAGAACAGCTAAAAAGTATTAAAGAAAATAAAATGATTGTATAAAACTTCATTTATAGTAAGGTTTGAAAACCATCCTGTTTACTGAAACTTGGCAGATTAAGTCAAACGGGGTTGATAGATTTTATTTTTTTTTGAACGGTGGAATATTTTTAATTTATGCTTCTTTCCAAAATGCCGATTACTTCCGGCAAATTATTTCTTCTTTACCACTGTTGCGAATTGCGCGTAAAACATATCTGAGGCGGTAAATAGGAATAATACATTGTACAAATAAGGCATTATTGATTTTGTCTTAGTAATTCCTTTCTGATGAACCACCGTATAACCAGCATCTTCGAACATTTTCCTGATAGATTTGGAAGTGAAAAACCTTAGATGTGTAAAATCCATTACTCCTGCCCTCTCATATTTCCAGTCTTTCTTGAAAATATATTGCTGAAAAACCTTATGATACCTAACATTGGGAATGGAACTTATAATTTGTCCATCTTTTGAAAGTTTGGTCTTTATTATTTCTAATATCCTGTTGGGATTTACTAAATGTTCCAATACGTCATTGAAATAAATGACGTCAAAATACTCGTCAGGTAATTGTTCGATACTGTTTTCTATAGTATCATTTATTACGCGGTCTATTTTAGTACTGGCTATCGCAGCCTCTTCTTCCATAAATTCCACACCCCAAACTTCCAGATCTGAATTTTCTTTCAATCCGCTGGCCATAGCTCCTTTCCCGCAGCCTACATCTAGAACTTTTCTCGCGTCATCTGGAAGCAGTTCCTGCATTTCAGGTCTGGAATTGTTATAATAACTTTGGGCTTTATTTTTATACTCCATAAAAGGATTGGTTTATGATCTATTCTGAAAAACTATTCTATTAAACTGATAGGTGTTTTACCTAAAGCTCCCAAAGAAACTACTTTTTTGTAAACCATGTTTATTTTTAGGGCCAATGTTTATAAAGGTCTCCTATGAACAGCAAAACTATATATCCAAATTTGCTTAAGTGGACTTTGAATTATGGAATCAATTTCCTTAGGAATGATCTCTTATCATTTTTCAATCCCGGACGTAAGAAAACCATTCACATTTAACCAGTGAATAAATGCATCAAACCAACGATTACTGGTTCGATTGGGATTTCCCAGACCGAAACCGTGACCACCATTTTGGTAAAGATGAAATTCAACAGGTATGCCAGCATTGTACCATGAATCGATAATTCCAAACTGCCCTCTGAATAGAAAATCATCGGTGGCTATTACATTGAACATGGGAGGAGCGTCATTCGGTACATCAACAGGGCCCATTCCGCCATAGATCGGACCGATAAAGGCAAGGTCCATGGTCTGGGAATTGAGCGTAGAGTGCAGGGTGAGGCCGGCACCGGCAGAAAAACCTATCATTCCTATCCTTTCCGTGTCGACACCCCACTCCTCTGCTCGTTCAAGGATCATGGCATAAGCGGCCTCAGCGTCCTCGAGCTGGTTTGAAAGGTCCATCTGTTGTGGTCGCGAAGCTGTTTCACCTTGCACAGTATCAGAAGATGGCGCAGCTGCAGTTCGGGGACGGTTCATCCAGGCTGTAAAGTCGTCAAGTGACCCGGGTGTCGGGAAAAGTCGATACTTTAGTACAAAAGCAGCGATTCCCTGCTCTGCCAGTGCCTCTGCCACTTCCCATCCTTCGTTCCCCATCGAAAGCCATCGGTAGCCTCCGCCAGGCGCTACGATAACTGCGGCACCGGTTGCCTTGCCTGGTTCAGGCAGGAATGGAGTAAGCGTTGCCCTAGTTATGTTACGAGCCATAGGATCGCCCCATTGGCGGAACCAGGTCTCCGTGGCGGGCTGGTCATCCACACCACCTGTGCCGAGCGGAATTGCATTTGGTTCGGCCGGAGCATCGAGTGGGTAGATTGTTCCGTCCTGTGCCATTGCAGATGCAGCACAGAATACCAGGAAAAATAAAAAGGATGTTTTGGTCAGATCTTTAATTCTATATATCATGATGAAGTGGTTTTGTAAGTTAATCTTCAAATTTATTGGGTTTTATAATTATCCTGTAATTTTCCTTTTGGCAGCATTCTCCTGGTATTTATTCCACACAAGTGTTTAAGTTTAGCACAAGTAGCAAAATTTGGTGCAGGTTCACGATAGCTCCCGGGATGTCGTCTTAAGCATTTACTTTCCTGCTTCCTAAAATTACACTTTTTCGGCAAATCCCGATTTTTATGTTGAAGCAGTGTTGCCTTAGATTTAACCAAATTCTCTAATTTGGCATTTATAGAGAACTCTATTGGAATAATCAGGATCGCTTAATTTTCGCTTATTTTCACATTGAAGGAAACTATAATCATTTTATTTGATGTTCCTTGTAAACTGTATATTTGCATTCCGAAAAAATAAATTGCAATTTACCAGGTTGATCTTTTGCATCTAACTTCAATGAAGGATGAGATCAACAAGAATTATCCCCAAATTAAATGAGAAAAATACCCTTTTTACTGATCCTGACCTTCTTTGCCCTTACTGCTACTTCTATAAGTCAAACATTAACTGATAATTCCAGGCTTCCCAATAAACTCAAAGTGTTCATAGATGGTTGCGAGGGATGGGATGGAGGCTGTGATATGGATTATATCAGAACGGAAATTACAGCGGTCGACTTCTACAGGGATAATCAGGCGGCTGATCTCTTTCTGCTGATCAACAATAACCAATCTGGTGGAGGTGGAAGACAATATCAACTTTTGTTCATAGGTCAACAAGACATACACGCGGGAAGAACCGACACCCTCTATGTAAATACCAAACAGACGGATACCGACTTTGAGGTCCGGGAAAAACTTACCCGGTTCATCAAATTAGGTTTGGCTCCGTATGTTGCGAAAACCAAAGCCGGAGAGGATATCGAGATCGATATGAAGACCAGCCCAGACACAATTGGAGAAACATTGCCCAAAAATGTTGATCCCTGGAATTACTGGGTCTTTAATGTGGGTAGTGATCTGAACATTGAACTAGAGGAATTAAGCAGGCAAATAAATTTTGGGGGAGACATCAATTTTAACCGGATCACCGATGAATGGAAAATTTCCGTATCTGCGAGAGTAAGTGAAAGACAGCGAACAACGATCCAAAAGGAACCAAGAGTCGATGAAAATGGCGATCCGGTTCTTGATGAGAACGGCAACCAGATCATCGATGAAATCGAGAACAGTTTTGACGTCTCAGAGTTTGGATTCGCTCACCAGCTGGTAAAGTCCATTTCCCCTCGCTGGTCCTATGGTTATGACCTGGAAGGCATTAAGAACACCCGCTTTAATTACGAGTTTCAGGTCAGCTTCAGGCCGGCTTTAGAATATAATTTCTTTCCGGAATCCTTACAGAATTCTAAATTCCTGAGAGTTAACTATGGGGTTGAAATAAGGAACAACAGATATGTCGAAGAGACGATCTATGGTGAAGTTGAAGAAACCAGGGCCCTTCAAAGCCTGAGAGCCAGTTTAGGACTCAGCCAGCGATGGGGTGACCTGCAAATTGGATATCGTTTGAGAAATTACCTGGATGATTTTGACTTTTGGTCCACAGGTTTGAATGTTCGTGCCGATGTCCGTTTGACCGGGAATTTTTCTTTTTATATAAGGGCAGAAGGCAACTACGTAAAAGACCAGATCTACCTGTCATCAGCCGGTTTCACCGAGCAGGATATTTTAAGTGGCAGAGTGAACCTGCCCTCAGCTTATACCATCGATACCCGATTTGGGTTTAATTACCGCTTTGGTTCTAATCTGAATAACTTCGTGAATCAAAGATTCCTTGGACGGGCCAATT
>CAYWAB010000202.1:0-3775 GCA_964456105.1 uncultured Christiangramia sp.
AGAAGCACACCTGAAACATAAGAAAGGTGAACTTGATGAGATCCTGAAAGAAACCGAAAAAGAAGAACAGGCGCTTATCGATAAATCTAAAGAATACGAAAAGAATATCGAGGAAAGACTTGTTTCTGCTTACAAAAGAATTAGAAGTAACGTTAAGAACGGCCTTGCCGTAGTTCCAGTTGAAAGAGGTGCTTCCGGTGGTTCTTTCTTCACTATTCCTCCACAGGTTATTATGGAAATCGCTGGTCGTAAAAAGATCATTACCGATGAGCATAGTGGAAGAATCCTTGTTGATGAGGAACTGGCAAAGGAAGAACAGGAAAAAATGGCCAGTATGTTCAAGAAATTCTAAGCATTAAATAGCTTAAATCTTAACAACTGCCTGGGAGATAACAGTAAGATCTTTGGATCTGAAGCAAAAGTTTCTCAGGCAGTTTTCTTTTTAACTCCTTTCTTTCCTTCCGTCTCCGTCGGGATTAACAAGCATTTCACAATATAGAGAATTTATTGATCTACCTTTGCTCGGTATAATTTTTGATCCAATATCTGGAAAAATACTTTAAAAAGAAATGCTATGAAATTCGTATTGATAAACATATTAAGTCTTTTTCTCTTTGCTTGCGGAAATAATCAAAAGAAAGACACATTAACACAGGCAGAGGTTGCTAGCGCAGAACCAGTAGAAGTTCCTGCTCAGAACGGAATGGAAAAAGCTTATTTTGCCAGTGGTTGCTTTTGGTGTGTGGAAGCCATTTATGAAAGTGTAAAAGGAGTAAAAGAAGCGATTTCAGGTTACTCTGGCGGCCATACTAAAAATCCCACCTACAAAGAAAGCAATACCGGAACAACCGGGCACGCAGAAGCAGTAGAAGTTATTTATGACCCGGATGTTGTGGACTTCAGGACACTTGTAGAGGTGTATTTTGGTTCCCAGGATCCTACGCAAGTTAATGGGCAAGGACCGGACATAGGATCACAGTATCGCTCCATAATCTTTTACCAGAACCAGGAACAAAAAGAGATCATAGAAGATGTAAAAGCTGAAGTTGCAAAAGAGTACGATGAACCTATAGCTGCAGAGGTGATGCCTTTTCAGAAATTCTGGGTTGCAGAAGATTATCACCAGGATTATGAAGAGAAAAATCCACGTAATCCATATATTCAAAGTGTTTCCATTCCCAGGCTTAATAGATTCAAAAGGAAATTCCCGGATATTCTAAAGGAGGACGCTCATTGAAAACTAAAGTATTAATCAGGCAGTTTTAGTATCAAGAAGATTAAGGATCTTTTCCTCAATCTCTTCACTGTCCCATTTTTGCTCGATTCCTGGTATTTTCATTACCTCGTCCATAACCTTTCTTTGGAAATCCCCGATTTTCAAAGCTTCAGAATAAGCTTTATCAGAGAAGGTTACCCTGGAGTATAATGGTGTCCACAATTCAGGATGCTGTTGTGCAAATTTCTTTTCTATCCTTTTTCTTAAAAGGAACGAGGGATCTGCCGTTTTACTGCTCATCTCTACAAAGTTTCTGTAACTTAACTCGGCGATCGCATCAGCATTTGGCTTTCTTTCCGTTTGATACTCTTCGAATATTCGTTGCCAATCATCACCATATTTACTCATTTTCTCATTCAAAACTGAAATATCTTCGAATCCAGCGTTCATCCCCTGTCCGTAGAAGGGAACAATGGCATGGGCTGAGTCTCCCACCAGCGTAATTTTATCGTAATAAGACCAAGGAAAGCATTTAATAGTGACCATAGCACTGGTCGGATTTTTGAAAAAGTCTTTCTTCAGATTGGAAATTTCATTTTTTATATCCGGGAAATGGGTCTCAAAAAATAGATCGGCATCTTTTTCAGTTCTTATACTTTCAAAAGAAACATCCCCTTCAAATGGCATGAACAAAGTACATGTAAAAGTTCCATCCAGGTTTGGCATCGCGATAAGCATAAAATTCCCTCTTGGCCAGATATGGAAAGAACTATTGTTAAGTTTGTGTGATCCATCGGCATTAGCGGGAATGGTAAGTTCTTTGTATCCTACATCTATGAAATGCTGCGAATAATTGAATCGACTCTGTCTTTGCATTTTATGTCTGATCCTTGAAAATGCGCCATCCGCTCCAAAGATGAGATCGAACTGGTATTCTTTCCAGTTACTTTTTTCAGACTCCCCGGTATATAACCTGGCGTTAGGCATATCCACTTCCCAAACCTTTTCTTCAAATTTAAAATTAGTTCCAGCAGCCTCTGCAAGATCTATCATTTTACGGTTAAGAACTCCCCTTGAAATAGAATAGATAGCTTCACCCTCTTCTCCATATTTCTGAAAATATACTTCCTGTCCCTGAACATGCATAGCCCTTTTATCCAGAGGAAGTGCAAGTTTCCTTATTTCGTCCTCTACTCCAGCTTCTCTAAGCGCCTTCCATCCTCTATTAGACATAGCCAAATTTATAGACCTTCCCGAAAATTCAACCAAGCGCACATCTGGTCTTCTATCGAAAACGGTAACCTTATGACCTTGTTTTCGTAAATAGATGGCAAGAAGTGAACCTACAAGACCTGAACCTACTATTGCAACATTTTTTTGTTTCTGCATGAAAAAAATTTGAAAAGAAAAGATCCGGCAGATCACTCATTGCCAGAAATCGATCGTTCAACAACTACGAAATTACTCAATAAAATTGAGACTTGCTTTCGCTAATAATAAGGATTGAGACCGATTGAACCAATGGTATTTATAATATAATTAACAGCCTCAGGGAATTTATCAGGTAAATTTATACTACCTGAAAAAATATAATTGTCATGGGGACAGATTTACAACCGCTCTTAAAAGAATATCAACTTAGTGATATTAAGCTTAAAAACAGGATAGTGATGGCTCCAATGACTCGAAGCAGGGCAAACAATAAATATAAGGCACCTACAGACTTACACGTAGAATATTATTCGCAGCGCGCCGGTGCAGGGCTGATCATTTCAGAAGGTTCCCAGGTAAGCAAACGGGCGGTGGGTTATGTAAACACCCCAGGAATCTATACTGAAAAACAGGTGAAGGCCTGGAAAAAAGTGACAGATGCCGTTCACCAGAAGAATGGAAAGATTTTCATTCAGCTTTGGCATTGCGGGAGAATATCCCATCCAAAATTCCATGCTGGGGAAAAGCCTCTCGCTCCTAGCGCCGTGAATCCTCATAAAAATGTTTATACCCCTGAGGGGTTTGAACAAACCACAGATCCTAAAGCAATGAGCATACAGGACATCAAGGCTACCATCCAGGAATTCAAACACGCCGCTAAATGCGCGAAGGAAGCCGGCTTTGATGGCGTAGAGATACATTCTTCCAATGGTTACCTTTTCCATCAGTTCTTCAATAAAAATTCGAATCTTAGAAATGATGATTATGGGGAAAGTATCCCAAATAGAGCCCGCTTTTTCTTTGAGGTAGTTGACGCGATTGCCGAGGTGTGGCCTGAAAATAGAATAGGCTGTCGCTTTAACCCATCAATGCATAATTTATCCGGTATCAGAGCTACAGATGAGACCATTGCTACTTTCGATTATATAACTAACAAACTAAACAATTACAAGCTTGCTTACGTTCATTTATCTGAACCTTTCAATGATATAAGTAATATCAAATACCTGGAGCCTCATATCGCAAAACATTACAGACCTATATATAAAGGCACATTAATCATAGGCACCAATTTTACAATGAAAAAAGGAAATAAGGTTATCGCAGACGGTGATGCAGATCTAGTTT
>CAYWAB010000203.1:0-3743 GCA_964456105.1 uncultured Christiangramia sp.
AATGCGGGCGTGGTGGAATTGGTAGACACGCTAGACTTAGGATCTAGTGCCGCGAGGTGTGAAGGTTCGAGTCCTTTCGCCCGCACAGAGAAAAAAGCCGACTAAAAATAGTCGGCTTTTTTTATGCAAAAAATCCAGGTTTACTTCATGGATCTGTTTGATCTACCATGACAACCGTCATACTTTTTTCAGGCTTTCTACGCTACCTTTAATACATAAACAGGCTTACACCTAAATCTTGCGTTATGAAAGCTAAGAAGAACCCCAAAGCCGACCTTAACCAGTACAAACTTATTTTCTTCCAGGTAGGACTAATAATTAGTTTAGGGATTACCTATTTTGGAATCGAATGGTCCTTTGATGGAAATTCTGATTACACCAATGAAAAAATCAAGGTGGACATGATCCTGGACGAAACACCTCCGGTAACCGAACTCAAAGTTGAAGTGATACCTCCACCACCACCTCCTGCCCCAGAAATTATTGAGGTTGTGGAAGATGAACTTGAGATTGAAGAATCTGTCATCGAATCTACTGAAACCGATCTTGAAGATGCCATTCAGGTAATACAGGTAGATGCTGTTGAAGAAGCAAAAATGGAAGAAACCATCGAGGACGTACCTTTCGTTATAATTGAAAACGTTCCGGTATATCCCGGTTGTGAAAATGAAAAGAACAATCTTGCCAAAAAAGAATGTATGTCGGCTAAAATTCAGGAGATAGTAAAAGCTAATTTCGATACCGGTCTTGGTGCTGAATTAGGCCTTGAAGGTGTGAACCGGGTCTTTGTGGTATTTAAGATTAACCACAAAGGATTCGTGGAGGGAATAAAGGCCAGGGGTCCTCATAAAATCCTGGAAGAGGAAGCCGAACGAGTGATACGCTTAATTCCCAAAATGACGCCCGGATTCCAGAGAAACCGGCCAGTGAACGTTACCTATGCACTTCCTATAATCTTCGATGTAAAACCAAGATCTTAGCCTATGGCCTGGTTTCAGCAATCGGAATCCTGCTTATCCGCTGAGCATTCAGGATAATGAGGAAAAGGATACCTGCAGTAACCATCAATATGGTCTGGAAATCTATTCCCATATCCATGAGCGTTCCAAAAATAAGCGGTCCTAAAGCAGTGCTCAGTACCATGAACATGGTAAATACACTTCTAATGGTGCCAAGTTTCTCCACCCCGAAAATCTCGGCAAGCACTGCAGATTTAATGGTTCCCGCCATACCTACGCTTATACCGGCTAGTAATAAGAAGGCAAGTGCTCCAAGGATATTATTTGACAGAGCAAATGGGATAAGACCAATTGTAAAGGGGATAAGATAGACGCGGAACATTCTTTTCCCCGTATATTTATCAACAAGTACTCCTCCTAAAATAGAAAATACAACCCGGGTAATGGCATAAGCAGTAAAGAAACTGGCATATAGTGACACCGACCACCCCTTATCTTCCACAACGACATACTGATAGAAGAACACCGCTGTGATCGTAAAGCTCAATGCAAAACTAACAGGCATCAGAATAAAGAACACTTTTTTCTTCAACAGGTCCTTATAATCCTTCAGCAAAGAAAGAGCAGAAGGCTTTTTGGTAAGCTCAAGATCCTTATCGAAATGGTCTAGATCCAGAAAATATAGGCGTACCAAGTACAACAACAGGAATAAGGCACTGGCCAGAGCCACAACTTCGTAATCGTACCACAGAATAAGTGTCGAAATAAAAATTGGAAATATGGCTTCTCCAAAAGCATAGCCTAAGGAGGCAATGCTAAGGGCCTTACCTCTGTCCAGATCATAATGCCTGGACATTACCGTAAGGCTGATATGACTCATCAATCCCTGCCCCGTAAGCCTTAAACCAATCAGGGAAATGATCAGGAGAGCGATACTAAGGTGGGAAATCCCTAGTAAAAAAGAAGAAAAAGCAAGTCCGATGATAGTAAGTGCCGTGATCTTCTTGACAGGTTTATGATCTACCATATGGCCAATTGAGAGCATTATTACCGAAGCAGCTACGGTAGCGACAGCATAGATACTTCCGAATAATCCATTAGAGATCGAGAATGCCTTAAGTATTTCCGGAACATAAATAGAGATAAGGAAGGTTTGTCCAAAACTGGACAGGAAGGTTAATACCCACCCAAATCCAACTTCTTTTCTATTCTTCCTGAAAAAATTTATAAGCTTCTTCAATGGCTCTATTTTCTATGACCTGAAAAATGAAAAGAGACCCAACCATTTTAAGGCTGTGGTCTCTTTTTTTCTAAAGCTCAAATATACTAAAACTAATACTAAGGCTTTTTTCGACTTCTCATTCAGGACTTTTTACCTGTAAGATAACTTACCGCCTCCTTTAAGACAGGATCTCTATCTTTAATGAAATCTTCAAGTTTTTTCTTTACGAATATATCTGGTTGAATCCCGTATCCAACGAATTCCCGTCCATCAGGATACGTATCCTTTTTGGTGCAGATTCTTGCCGCGGCACCTTTAGGAAGTTCAAAAACATAGGGCTGCCCGGTGCTTCCAAAACTAGGCTCTCCCATAGTAATCATGTGCTCCTGATTCTCCACAAAGATCAGGAAATCCTCGGCTGCAGAAGCAGTGTTATGCCCTAAAAGGATAACTATCGGAATAATAAAACTTTGTTCAGGCCTTTTGATTTTCCATGGTTGATTTTCAAAATCGTGCATTAACTGATCCCTTGCAGCCAGATAGGTATCTTTAGCACCCTGATTTTGCACAGTATCCTTTTCCTGCGTCCACCTCCCCCAGGCTTTATAAGCCGCGAGGTGTTTCCTGGTATAGGACTGGGAACCGTATAATAGGGTATCCTCAACAAAGTATCTTAAGATCTCCACTCCAATATTGGTATTACCTCCTGTGTTATTCCTAAGGTCGATAACCAGGCTTTTGGCTTTGGCTAGTTCCGGTAGTTTTTCTTTAAATTTTCCTATGATGCCTTCATCGCCAAAAGAGTTTAGGGCGAGATAGCCTGTGCTCTTATCAAGCCATTTGAATTCCAGAAGTTCCCAGGCCTTTTTTGCAGGAACCATTTCCTCTTCGACCGACTTCCCTCTTGTTAAAAGCAGTTTTTTGAGATGATTATCCGGAGTGCGAAACTCTACCTCAACATTTGTCCCTATCACACCTTTCAGCATTTTAGAAACTCCCCAATCCTCGAGAATATGATTGGCGGAAGTTGATATATAAGGTTTTACTGTTTCCTCAATATATTTTTTCACTTCAATTCCATCCACCTTTAGGATCTCACTACCTACGGGGATTTCCTTACTTTTAGATATATTCACCGAAGAAACGATGGCTTTTCCATCAATATTGGAAAGGAAGATCCTGTATTCACCAAAATCCGTATCGGTTAATTGATTTCGAACAGCCTCCGGCATATAGATATCAGTATGTCCGTCCTTAAGCTTTGCACAGAATTTCTCCAATAACCGATAATACTCATAGTCGTTAGGCGTCTTCTGGACCTCATCTATAAGCTGTACATAATAATCGTCCCAGGCAGCACGATCTACTTTATCCAGGTAAACGAAATTATAGTTTACCTCCTGCCAGAATCGTGACAACCCGTAAACCTTTTCTGCTTTGGTAAGCTCAGCAGGCATTTGTGACCACACAAAATTTCCCAGAAAAAAAAGCGAAAGAAATAATTTATATCTCATGATGGTTATATTTTCTGAATAGACTTTTCAGATAAAATTTTGTTACAG
>CAYWAB010000204.1:0-3736 GCA_964456105.1 uncultured Christiangramia sp.
GGTTCCGGTTTTATTTGGAATATAGGCACGCATATTGTCATATTTCCCTTCACTCATCCATCTTCCTCGTACATCCTGGTAAACTATAATATTACCTTGCCTCATAAGAAATTCATTCGGGCCAATTTTAGACCTGAACTGATCTTCTCCATAAGGTCTTGAACTGTAGGGAGTCCTTTGCATAAGGATAGGATATTCCCTGGAAGTATCCTTAGGATAGTATATGGTAGTATGCAATTTTATACCATCCCTCATCGGGATATCCACTTCCATCTTATTATAATGATCTTTTACCTTGAAATCAGTTTCCTGGGCAGAAACTGCAGTGGTAATAAACAGAAGTACTAGAGTAAAAAAGGGCAGTTTAAAGTTTCTCATTTATAGGATCTTTTTTTTAAAGCTCCTAAAATATAGAAATTCGGTTGAAATCCTTAAAAGAAATCAGACTTAAAGCAGGTTTATTGCGGTAAATCGTTATAAAAATTTATTCTAAGCAGATTTTTAAGATCTTTTTATCTGCTTTTTTCACAGCAAAGCGATCATCTGCTCTATGATTCATTACCCACACAATTTCTTCTCCTGAGATCAATAGCCAGGTATTTTCCTTATCGGGAATAGAGAATTTCTCATCCTTAAAATAATCGCTTAGTTTCTTCTTTCCTTTCATCCCAAATGGATAGAAAAAATCACCTTTCTTCCATTTGCGTATTTCCAGAGGGAATTTAAGTTTATGCTTTGGAACATAGATACAGTTCCTGAACTTTTCCTCAATTGCAGATACTTCACTAAGGTGAAGTATACCTGTAGGCAGCATGACAAAACTCTCTCCTTCCTCAATTAGGTAATGATTGTTCTCAGGATCATTTTTTTTCTTTTCTGTAAGCAATAATTTTTTGCGATCCTTGATAAGACGATGTGTGCCAGAATAAACCATCTTTCCACTTTGGGCAGTAAGCAAGTCGTATACGTCGTTCCACTCTGTAAAACCGAATGATTTCAATAGCTGATATAGAATGGCCTTTGAGTTTGGAACTTTTTGAAGAAACTCCACATCCAGGGAATATCCGTAGGTGTTCTTTTCCACGATTTTCGGATAGATCAAACTAATATAGTCTTCAACCAGATCAATACACTCCTTTAAATGTTCCTGTGTCTTGGCAAAACTATCCAGCAGTTGTGGATTCATCTCTTCCATAACAGGCACTATCTGGTGCCGGATCTTATTTCGGGTATATTTATCCAGTTCATTACTGCTGTCTTCTCTCCATTTCAGCTTTTTTTCTCTTGCATAATTTTCAATCTCCTTCCTGCTGAAAGGCAACAGAGGACGGACGATATTTTTTTTTCCGTTTCCTATACCGCTTAAACCTTCCGGGCCTGTACCTCTCAATAGATTGATCAAAAAAGTTTCAAGGTTATCATTCGCATGATGTGCAGTAAGGATATAATCGAAATGAAGAGAACCTCTAAGCTCTTCGAACCATTCATACCGAAGATCTCTAGCCGCCATTTGTATGGAAATTCCAGAGTTTGAGGCATATTTTTCGGTATCAAAACTTTGAGTAAAAACTTCAACATCCAGGAAATCGGCAAGGTCCACTACAAAACTTTCATCTCCATCGCTTTCTTCTCCTCGGAGATTGAAATTACAATGTGCTATAGCAAAATCAAGTTTCGCCTCATGGCACAAATGGGCCAGAACAACACTGTCAACTCCTCCACTAACTGCAAGTAAAAGTTTATTAGCGCATAAATACCGATATTCGGTTTTGATAAGATTCTTAAAGGCTTTTTCCATTGTATCCCAAAGATACGAATGCCCTTTAATTTAGTTCAGGAAATGCAGCATTTTTAGATGGAAGATAGAACCTCCCTCATTGCACGTGCCTTCAGCTGACACTCTTCGTATTCTTTTTCAGGGATAGACTTTGCTGTTATAGCGCCTCCAACCGAAAATGACAGGTATTTGTTTTTTGAATTATAAAGGATGCTTCTTATTACTACATTGAAGTCGAAGTCTCCATCTGGGGTAAAATATCCAACAGCACCGCTATAAAGACCCCGTTTGGTTTCCTCTAGCTCCTCAATGATTTTCATAGCGGAGATCTTTGGAGCTCCTGTCATGCTACCCATTGGAAAGGTAGAACGCAAGGCTTCAACAGGCGGAATCCCTTCAGCCAGGCGCGCAGTTATTGAAGAGACTAATTGATGTACCTGTTTAAAAGTATATACTTTACAAAGTTCTTGTACACTTACACTTCCCTTTTCAGCGATCCTGGAAAGATCATTCCTCACGAGGTCAACGATCATAATATTCTCGGAATTCTCCTTTGGGTCTGCGAGTAAGTCATTGGCTATCCTGAAATCCTCTTGAACATTTTCAGACCGTTTGGCTGTACCCTTTATTGGTTGCGAAAGTAAACTCCTTCCTTTTTTCTTTAAATACCGCTCCGGAGAAGCAGAAATAAGGTTAAATTCTTCTAATCTTAAGTAAGCAGCAAAGGGAGGAGAGGATATTTTGTTAAGGGCATTAAAGATGGTTAAAGGATCTATCTCAACATTTTCGGAATAGTATTCCTGGCAGAAATTTGCTTCATAGATATCACCACGGTGTATATGATCAAGCATCCGTTTCACTTTGCTTAAATATTCCTCCCTGGATATTCGTTCATTTAATTTAATTAAACTTTTGTTAATTTTATCTTCAACAGTTAGTTTTAATAGGCTTTCGAGGTCATTTTCGATTTCCTCATCGACTATTTTAAGGTAATGGAATTCAATAGTTTTTTCCTTTAAAAAAATAAGTTTCTGAGGTTGAAAAAGATAGATCTCGGGAAAGTCTAATCCATCGAAATTGGAAGACCTCAAATTTTCGGTATCATTCTTTAAATCATAGCTCAAAAAACCAAATATCCAATCGGCTGTGGTTTCCTGGTACTCCTTCAATTTATCAAATGCACCATAATGATCTGTTTTCATAGCTGTAAAAGCCTCCACCGCCAGAATGGCTTCGAATTCGCCGTTTGCAGATTGATCCTCGTTACTATCTAACCAAACGACTTCATTAAATTGAGTACTCCATTGGAGAAGCTTAGCTTTAATTTCATCGGATTCATTCAGGCTGAATTTCTTGATCGTACGCAATTTTTTCCTTTTTGGAACACAAAGGTAATCGAGTCATCCATATTTCTCAAAAAAAGAAATTTTAAGTTTTATTTAACATTATAAAAAAATTTACAGTTTATAATTAAATCCTTTAAAATACCTTATATTGTTCATTTTCAAAATTTAAGGAATAATTATTTAAAAATATATTTGTTAATTTTTTGTTAATTTAAAATAATTAATATCATATTTTCGATTCGATATTTAATTAATATTTACATTTATCTTCTGTTTAAAATATAGATTTTATGGCATAATTCTACATTTGCTACTTCGATTACCTTTTTTAAACCACCTTAAAAATGTGGGGTTTCAAAGTTTCTAGTCCCTAAATTTGATTTTTCGAGTAGCCTTTATAGGATGTAAAACTATCCGTAAAAGCAAGGATTTCTCTCCCCTTTCCCCAAATAGGAAGAATTAAGTCTCGCTATTACTTAGTAAAGCCAACTATTTTTCAGTTGTAAGGATTTTTTTAAGATATAATTCAATTCTATGAAGATTTTGGGCTCGTGGCACTCAAAAGTAAGATCGTATTCACTTATTTTGAGTTTTCTTAATGTTTCTGGATGGG
>CAYWAB010000205.1:0-3722 GCA_964456105.1 uncultured Christiangramia sp.
CTAATGTTACTGCCTCGGGAATGGGAGCCATAACATCGGTATTATTACAACTATGCAAGACCGGCGACCATATCGTGTGCAGCAGAACTGTTTATGGCGGTACTTATGCATTTCTGAAAAATTTCGCACCAAGATTGGGAATCGAAACTTCGTTCATAGATATTACCAATACGGAAGCTGTAGAAAGTGCTATTCAGGAAAATACAAAGCTTCTATACTGTGAAAGCGTTAGTAACCCACTTCTTGAAGTTGCAGATATGGAGGCGCTTTCTAAAATATCGAAAGCCTTTCATATAAAGTTTGTTGTAGATAATACTTTCTCTCCGTTGTCAATTACCCCTGTAAAATTAGGTGCAAATGTAGTGATCCACAGTCTTACAAAATTCATTAATGGAAGCAGTGATACGGTAGGCGGAGTTATTTGTGGAACCAGGGAATTTATCGATGAGCTCAGAAGCGTGAATGATGGAGCTGCAATGTTGCTTGGACCTACGATGGATAGCTTAAGAGCAGCATCTATTCTTAAAAACCTAAGAACGCTTCATATACGTATGAAGCAGCATAGTCATAATGCAATGTTTCTTGCTCGTAAATTTCAGAATGATGGCTTTAAAACAGTTTATCCCGGCCTGGAATCACACCCGGGTCACAAAGTGTTCAAGAAAATGATGAATGAATTCTATGGTTTCGGGGGCATGCTAACTATCGATGTAGGGTCCTTAGTTAAAGCAAATGAACTGATGGAACTCATGCAGGAACAAAACCTTGGTTACCTTGCGGTTAGTTTAGGCTTTTATAAAACACTTTTCAGTGCACCGGGTACATCAACTTCTTCTGAGATTCCAGAGGAAGAACAAAAACAAATGGGTTTAAGCGACGGCTTGATCAGATTCTCCATTGGTTTGGATAATGACATTGAAAGAACCTATGAGAAAATGAGAGAATGTATGATAAAAGTTGGTGTCATGAAAACCGAATTAGTCTAATTTTTTGCAGGATTAAACCTAAAGTCGTAAAATTACGATCAGAAAAAAATGATCAAAATTAACGACTAATCTTACAAGGAACCTCGACGTGAATTTAAATTTTGTTTAGATTCATGTCGAGGTTTTATTTTTTATAAGGTTAAAAACTATCTGAATGGAAAACGCCAAGTCCAATGCCAAGGAGGAACCGATTATCCTGAACAGGGAACTAAGTATCTGGGAAGCCCTAATTCCTGTAATTGCCCTCATAGGAATGCTTGCTTTTAATGTGTTTGTATTTGGCGATGAGGCGTTGAGCGGTTCCAACCAGTTCATTTTATTGTTAGGGGGAGGGGTCGCCGCTATCGTGGGTATTTTCAATAAAGTGGATTTTGACTTCATGATAGACGAGGTTGCAAAGAATATTCAGAGTACGGCAGGTGCTATCCTTATACTTTTAATGGTTGGTGCCTTAGCGGGTACATGGATGATCAGCGGTATTATCCCAACAATGATCTATTACGGACTTCAGATCCTGAATCCAACTATTTTTCTTGCAGCATGTGTAATTATTTGTTCTGTGATCTCCCTGGCAACCGGAAGTAGCTGGACAACTTCAGCGACGGTAGGAATTGCCCTTATTGGTATAGCAGATGCTTTGGGAATATCCCTTGGAATGACTGCTGGAGCTATCCTTTCCGGCGCCTATTTCGGAGACAAGATGTCACCTTTGAGCGACACCACAAATCTCGCACCAGCAATGGCAGGAACAGATCTTTTTACACATATCAGGTATATGGCGATAACTACAGTTCCAACGGTGACTATCACGCTCATTATTTTCATAATTATAGGACTTAATCTTGAAACTCAGGGAGCAACCGATACTAGCTCGATTTTAAATTCCATTGACGCTGCTTTTAATATTAGCCCATGGTTATTCCTTGTCCCAGTAATTGTCATAGTCCTCATTATAAAAAAAACTGCTCCCTTGATAGCCTTATTGATAGGAACACTTTTAGGCGCGTTTGCAGCCCTTATAGCACAACCGGATATTGTGCTTGCCGTAAGCGGAATGTCTGAGCTTAATTTTATCAGTGGTTATAAAGGACTAATGACTGCAATCACTGTAGATACAGCAGTAGAAACGAATTCGGAAGCACTTAATGATCTTTTTGCATCTAGCGGAATGGCTGGAATGTTGGGAACCATTTGGCTGATCATTTGCGCAATGGTTTTTGGCGGTATTATGGAAGCGATAGGCGCTCTTGCAAGAATAAGTAAGGCCTTACTTGAACTTTTCCATACCACATTCGGCTTATTCGCAAGTACAGTTTTCAGCTGTCTTGCATTAAATGTCACGGCTTCTGACCAGTACCTTGCTATTGTTGTTCCTGGAAAGATGTTTTCAAAGGCCTATAAGGATAAAGGCCTGGCTCCTGAGAACCTTAGCCGAAGTCTTGAAGATTCAGGGACGGTAACTTCAGTTCTTGTCCCTTGGAATACCTGCGGAGCTTACCATAGCGGAGTTCTAGGCGTTCCTGTTCTTTCCTACGCCGGATACGCTATCTTTAACTATCTAAGTCCTTTTATGACTTTGCTTTTTGCCGCTCTGGGAATTAAAATAAGGAAACTTTCAGAAAAATAATTAGGTATTATAGCTCCTGTTTTTACTTAATAAACTGATTAATCGGCTTTTATAGAAAAATTCTATTTAGAAAGTTTCTTATCATAATCAAACCCTATACAATTATAAATATTTAAAATTTCTACGGTTTTAAAAAAGGCTTTTACGGGCTAATTTTGCACGCCAAATAAAATAGAAAAGTTTAATTTTTAAAACCTAATCATATGGCTTTAGTTGGAAAAAAATTTCCAAATCTTAGCGTAGATGCTATGAACGAAATGGGAGATACTTTCAAGATAAATATCCTGGAAGAAGCGCAAAAGAAAAACAAAAAAGTATTGCTATTCTGGTACCCAAAAGATTTTACCTTTGTTTGCCCTACTGAACTTCATGCTTTTCAAGCTGCATTAGAAGAGTTTGAAAAAAGAAATGTTATGGTCATAGGTGCTTCCTGCGATACCCCAGAAGTTCACTTCGCATGGCTAAATACTCCAAAAGACAATGGTGGTATTGAAGGTGTTACTTATCCAATACTTGCTGATTCTAATAGAAATTTAAGCTCAAGGCTGGATATCCTTGATATCATGAACGAATCTTACGATGAGGAAACCGGAGCGCTTACAGTAGAAGGTGATAATGTTACCTACCGTGCCACGTATCTTATAGATGAGGAAGGTACTATCTTTCATGAAGGTGTAAACCATATGCCACTTGGAAGAAACGTGAACGAATTTATAAGATTGATCGATGCTTATACCCACGTTCAGGAAAAAGGAGAGGTTTGTCCTGCGAACTGGGAAGAAGGTAAAGAAGCAATGAATGCCAACCGAGAAGGGGTCGCAAACTACCTAAGTTTAAACTAATAAAAATTGCTATGATAAAGGAATTAGATCAAGATAACCTAAGCGAATTAGTAAGCAGCAATGATACTGTTGTGGTACAGTACATGGCCGGATGGTGCGGTAACTGCCGACTGATGAAGCCCAAGTTCAAAAAGCTGGCTTCAGAGCATGAAAATGCACAGTTCGTATTGGTGGATGCTGAGAAATTTCCAGAGTCAAGAAAGCTCGCTAAAGTGGATAACCTACCAACTTTTGCTACCTTCAAAAATGGAAGTTTTAAGAATCAGG
>CAYWAB010000206.1:0-3677 GCA_964456105.1 uncultured Christiangramia sp.
GTGGGACTACGGAAGAGGGATTGGTGACACTGGCGATATGAGGGGTGATATTTATTTTTGAATGTTCCCAGAATGGATGCTCGTCAGGCAAAGGTTCTTTCCTGAAAACATCCAGGGATGCTCCTGATAAATGACCATTATCAATCATTTCTAAAAGATCAAGTTCTACTAAATGCTGACCTCTTGCTACATTTATCACATAAGCACCTTGTGGCAGCATATCAAAAAGATCTTTATTAAGTATGTTTTCAGTATCATCGGTAAGCGGTAACAGGCATACCAGTATTTCAGTATTCTTTAAGAATTCCTCTAGTTGGTCCTTCCCATGGTAACATTTAAAATCTTCACAATTTTTTTCGGTTCTGGTCCATGCGGAAACCTTGAATCCATTTTTATAAAGTTTATTAGCTACCGCTTTTCCTAAAACTCCCAGTCCCATGATTCCAACCCTTGTATTTCTTGGTCTCTGGTATTGAAAGCGATCCCATTTCTTCTTTTTCTGGGCTTTAGTGTAAAAATGTAAACCGCGAATATGGTTCATTACCTGGCTCAGGACAAAATCGCTCATGTCTTCCGTAAGCATTTCATCCACAACTCTCGTGACCTTTACTCCTTGCGGGATTCCAGGATCATTAGTGATATGATCCACTCCTGCACCCATACTTGCAATCACCTTCAAATTGGGATAATTTTTAAACAGTCCTCTTGGATGATTCCAGGTTAGTGCGAATTCCACTTCTTCTTTATCATGATCCTCGGGATAAACGTATAGGTTTAACCCCGGGTGATGATTTTTTAATTCTTTTACCCAGTTATCAATATCTTTTCCAGGACTTACAATCAACATCGACATAAATTTTTCTTTTTTCTGATTTTTTAACTTACAAAGGCACTATAACCTGTAATGGCCCGCCCTACAATAAGTGAATTAATTTCTTTAGTTCCCTCATAGCTGTAGATCGCCTCGGCATCTGCAACAAATCTGGCGACGTCATATTCAAGAAGAATACCGTTTCCTCCCATGACCTCTCTTGCCTGACTCACCACATCCCTCATTCTCATACTACAATAGACTTTCGCAAGGCTGGCATGCTCATCTTTTAGCATATCCTGATCCTGCATTTCAGATAGTCTGAAACAAAGCGTTTGCATAGAAGTGAGATTAGAAAGCATCTCCACCAGGTGATTCTGTATTAACTGAAAAGAAGCAATGGGTCTGCCAAACTGTTCTCTTTTCTTCGTGTACTTCAGTGCGCTTTCATATGCTCCCCGAGCACATCCAACGGCTTGCCAGGCCACACCTGCCCGCGTCATTCTAAGTACATTTGCGGTATCTTTAAAGGAATTTGCATTTTGAAGACGATCACTTTCGGGGACCTTGCAATCCTTTAAAGTGATAATGGCATTCTGAACAATACGTAGTGCCATTTTATCCTTTATCTTTTCTGTAGAAAAGCCGGGGTTGTCCTTTTTTACAAGGAACCCTTTTACACGGTTAGAATCTACATCTCTTGCCCAGATGATCGTAACATCTGCGAAAGTTGCATTTCCTATCCATTTTTTCTGACCGTTGATCACCCAGTTCTCCCCGTCGAACTTACAGGTGGTTTCCAGTCCTCCGGCTGCACCCGATCCCACATTGGGTTCAGTTAATCCAAAGGCACCAATCTTTTCCATCTTTTGCATTTTAGGCAGCCATTCCTGTTTTTGTTCTTCGCTTCCACACAGGTAAATGGATCCCATGGCGAGTCCACTATGAACTCCAAAAAAGGTAGAGATGGAAACATCTACCCTGGCTATCTCCTGTGCAATAATTCCTTCCATTAAAAAAGGAAGATTGGGACATTCATAACCTTTGTAGGGCACTCCAACAATATTCAGGTCCCTGAATTTTTTGATCACTTCAAAAGGAAACTGATCCTTTTTCCAATATTCATTTACCAGTGGCTTTATTTCATCTTCCATGAAATTTCGAACTTTGAGCTGTATTTCTCTTTGTTCACTGGTTAATTTCAAGTCCAGATTATAAAAATCGCCATCAATAGGAGGCAGGTCATGTTGTCCCTTTTTGCGCTTGGTTTTTAACATTTTCATCAAACCTGCTAACTGACGATCGTCAAGGTTACCAAGCGTTTTCATAGCTTCTGCCAGGTCTATTTTCTCATTTATCTTTGCCAGTTGATCCATGTCAACCGACTTTAAGAGTTTCATGGTGTTTTTTATTTTTTTGAAAAAGGCCATAGAGAGTCTAATTGGTGAATCCTAAAATTAGGAATTATAAGGCCGAACTCTTGTTAAGGTTTTCCGAAGAATTGATAAAATTGGACTTTACCTAAAAGAAATAAAAAAAGCCGCAACAGTTGCGGCTCTTAATTCTATTCATATTCTCAAAATAAATAAACCCGGAAAGTTTCTAATTATTCCAAACCGAATTTTTCCTTGATCTCTTCAACATAGTTCAGTTTTTCCCAGGTAAATAATTCCACTTCTTTGGTGATTTTTCCATTGTACGGACTTTCGAACACCTTTGTGGTTATTCTAGGCTCTTTTCCCATATGGCCGTAAGCAGCTGTTTCACGATAGATTGGATTGCGTAATTTCAGTCGATCTTCTATGGCCGCAGGGCGCATATCGAAAATTTCCCTGACTTTCTCCGCGATCTCCCCGTCAGACAGCTCCACATTCTTTTTGCCATAAGTATAGACAGAAATTGAGGTAGGTTCCACCACTCCAATGGCGTAGGAAACCTGCACGAGAATTTCTGGAGCAACTCCGGCCGCTACAAGATTCTTTGCAATATGTCTTGAAGCATAAGCTGCAGACCGGTCTACTTTAGAAGGGTCTTTCCCAGAGAAGGCTCCCCCGCCGTGTGCTCCCTTTCCTCCATAAGTGTCTACGATGATCTTCCGGCCGGTTAGTCCGGCATCACCATGGGGCCCGCCAATCACGAATTTACCGGTAGGATTAATATGATAGATGATATCGTCATTAAAAAGTTTTTGGACGTATTCCGGCAACTGTTCTTTAACTCTTGGAATAAGAATCTCTATAATGTCCTTTTTGATCTTAGAAAGCATTGCATTATCATCAGAATCGAATTCGTCATGCTGGGTGGAAACCACGATGGCTACGATTCGCTGAGGAACATTATCATCGCTATACTCTATAGTTACCTGGCTTTTGGAATCGGGACGTAAATAATCGATCTCTTTACTTTCCCTTCTCAGTTTTGCGAGTTCGATAAGGATCTTATGGGATATATCTAAAGCCAGAGGCATATAATTCTCTGTCTCATTGGTAGCATAACCAAACATCATTCCCTGATCTCCGGCTCCCTGTTCCTCTTTATTTCCACGATCCACACCCTGGTAGATGTCCTGAGATTGTTCATGGATCAAGGAAATTACACCGCAGGAATCTCCCGAGAACTTATAGGCTCCTTTGGTATATCCTATTTCATTGATCACATCCCTTGCTATATTTTGAACATCCAGATAGGTGTTGCTTCTAACCTCACCGGCCAGTACGACCTGTCCAGTGGTGACTAGTGTTTCACAAGCTACTTTAGATTCTTCATCAAAAGCGAGAAAGTTATCCAGAAGAGTATCGCTGATCTGATCCGCAATTTTATCAGGGTGTCCTTCAGATACACTTTCTGAAGTAAATAAATAAGCCAT
>CAYWAB010000207.1:0-1973 GCA_964456105.1 uncultured Christiangramia sp.
AGGCTGCCGCATTACAGTGATTTTTTAAATAAGGAAAAACTGAAAAAATAATCAGGGATATTAATTTGATTTACAGCTTTTTACTATAAATTAGAACAGAAGAGTTTAACCACAGCCAAAAAACTAATAAACTATGAAATCTGAAAGTACTCACTGGAATAAAACTGAACTTCAAATCTATATCCTTTTGCTGTGTGCTAACGCAGATTCGAAAATGACGGATGAAGAGATAAAACTTATCAAATCCAAAACCGATAAGGAAACTTTCGATAAGATGTATGCTGAATTTCAGGATGATTCCGAGGAAGAGAGTCTTGAAAAAATCCAGGATAACCTAGTGAACCATGAATACTCTCACAAAGAATTAGCAGACCTTAGAAAGGAAATGTTCGAGGTCTTTTTTTCTGATAAGAAATTCAGTTTGATGGAGAATACCCTTGATAAGATCTTAGATAATATTCTCTATTAAAATAGTTTCAGGATATCACCCTATTAATTATTCCTTATCAATCGATAAAGAGGGATTGATTCATGATAAAATTCTTTAGAAATATTCGCCGGACCTCCCTAATGCAAAAAAGAACAAAAAGTTATATCGCCTATGCACTTGGGGAAATCATTCTTGTAATGGTGGGAATTTTACTGGCTTTGCAGGTAAATTCATGGTACCAGCAGTCGCAGGATCGTAAACTGGAGAATAAGCTTCTTGTAGAGTTAAAGAATAGCATAGTAGGGGATAGCACGATTATAGATTATAATCTAAAAAATTTTATCGCGATACGTGAGAATTCTCGATTTCTGGATAGCGTTATTAAAAATAGATTACCTCATTCTAAAAAGGTGGACAGTGCTTTTGGAATAATTTCCGCATTTAACGTTACTGAAGCGAATTACGTTATTTTCGACAGGATCAAATCTCTTAAAAGTGGAATAATAATCAATGATTCCTTATTCGTTTCGCTTTCCAATTATTACAACTTTTCCAAATTCCTTAATAGTGTGGATAATTATTTTGAAAATGGTGCATATTTCAGAAGATCTATATATCCAAAATACTTTAAAAGTTATCGATACGGAAGGATTGCTGAAGTGGCAGATTATGAGGAGATTCTTAACTCCAATGAAATAAAGATCGCCATAGATTACTGCATTAATGATGGGAGTTACTATACGAATCAGACCAGGCATAGAAAAGAGCATGCAAGGGCCCTGATTAAAGATATCACTGAAGAGCTCAAACGTTTCGATTGATAAAGACTAAAAGTCGCTTTAGAACAGAGATAATGAAGGGATTACTTATTAAAATACTGAAATAGTGATAAAATTCTTCCGCCATATTCGCCGTCGTTTGCTTAAAGAGAATCGCTTCTATAAGTATCTTCTCTATGCTGTTGGAGAAATAATCCTTGTAGTCATCGGGATATTGATCGCATTACAGATCAATAACTGGAATGAAGTACAAAAGAACCGGGAATTTGAAAGAGAGATACTTACCCAGATCAGTGAGAATCTCGAGCAGGACAAAATACGTTTACAGGAAATCCAGGAAAGATATCTCATTGCGCTTAAGTCTGCAGAGCTTTTAATAGACGAGAACCAAAGGAATCAATCTCCAGATAGTGTTCCTTTCTGGCTGGGAGATGTGATACAGTTTGAACGTTTTCAACCGATCACCAACTCCTACGAAGCATTGAAATCTGAAGGTCTTCAGCTGGTCGGGGATAAAGAACTTAGAAAGAATTTGGGGCTTTATTATGACGACCAGGTAAATCTTACCATTAATGGCTTAGGGGACGTCGAGGCTGCTTTTAACCTCCAATGGTTGCCAATACTGGAGAACCAGGTAGTTGATTTTAAATTCCGGAATTACCTGTTCGTTGAAGATTTTTCAAGGCTTTTCAATGAAACCAATGCCATAAGGTTATTGATTCTTAACAGGGATAATATAGGCGCATCTGTTAACCATGTAAGTG
>CAYWAB010000207.1:2073-3662 GCA_964456105.1 uncultured Christiangramia sp.
AGGTTATTGATTCTTAACAGGGATAATATAGGCGCATCTGTTAACCATGTAAGTGACGCTCTTAAGAAGATCGAACGTATACAGGCTTTAATGCCGGAAAATTTAGCTAAATAAAGATGATCAAATTCTTTAGAAATATCCGCCGCCGACTTCTAGGAGAAAACAGATTTACGAGGTATTTAATTTATGCCATTGGTGAGATCATTCTTGTAGTGATTGGGATTTTGATAGCGCTTCAGATCAATAATGCCAACCAGAGAAGGATAGAGAACGAAACACTTTGGGGATATATGAGAAATATAGAATCCAATATTGAAAACGATCTTGTCCGGTTAACCGATATTAATTTTGTTTTAGATCAACTTTCCACCAATACTCCAAACATCTGGGAGCTTAGAAGGAAATCAGATTTCACTTTCCGGGATTACAGGTTGGTTCAAGATCATATGAATACCGTCTTTTCTGGAGTGTCTTTTAAAACGAACACTTTTGGCTTTGAAACCCTTCAGTCCACTGGTTATATGGGTAAACTTCAAGGGACGGATATGGAAATCTTATTGTTCAATTATTATGAATTGGCAGAGCAGTTAACCAACTGGACTAATAGTGAACGTGCCTTTTTGGACGACATCCTGATGGAAGTTCAAAAGACCGATTGGGAAATTTCTGGAGAGACATTCTATCGCCTGGAAAATGACAGCACATTATTTGCCGATGTCAGGATTAAATATGTAAAGATGTTAAACTCGAGACTATACGATGCTGCCATTCTTAGTCGGGTATTCAATCCATTGAGTGCGATTACTTCTGAACTCAATTTTTTGGGAAACACTATAATTTCTTTGATAGATAAAAATACACTGGAAGCCTCTTCAGAAATAATGCGATCAGTGGAACTTTACAATAGGGATTTTTCCGGAATTGGACTAGAGGAAGTAGTAATCAATGGTATTATCCCACGTGCTGTCGCGCTTTATACCAATTCAGATAAGGGATTCGAACAGGTGAAATTTGAAGGAAACGAGGATTATGTTAAAATAAATATGAAACCCGGTTTAGACTGGGGTGCAGCAATGTTCGTAGTAGACTCCCTTGGACGAAATGTTAGAGCTGCAAAGGATTTTAGTGCGTTTGAAAGCATCGAGGTGGAACTTAAAGGATCCACTGGAAACGAAATCATACTTCTGGCATTAAAGGATAAGTCTGATCCAGACGATGGAACCGAGGCTTATGTGACGATAGATCTAACAAAAGACTGGAAAACATACAGGTATAATTTGCGAGAAAACTTTCCAACGGCAGATCTAAAAAATTTACATCAACTGGCTGGATTTGTAGCCAGGTTTACAGAGGATATGGAGTTTTATATAAAAAACGTTCGATTTTTAAAAGCTAAAAATTGAATGGCTTTAGGACCTGAATCTTTACGGAACAGGGTTAATGATGATCGAGGCTTTTTGAAAATTAAAAACTGAAAAATGACTAATTATCAACAAAAGTTCCTCGATGCACATTCTAGGCTGGATTCTAGAACAGGCTAAGTAAACACTTTAAATAGAAGATGATCAAATTCTTTAGAAATATCCGCC
>CAYWAB010000208.1:0-3652 GCA_964456105.1 uncultured Christiangramia sp.
TAATAGGATTCAAATCTGTTTTAAAATTAGTTTAACCTCTCCCTAAAGAAGAAAATAAATACGTATGAAACTCACAATTCCCAAAACCTCTTTTTTTATTCGTTTTTGGAAGTTGTGTTTATTTAAAAGATTAAAGCATCAGAAAAATGTTCCTCCGTCTTCTAAATTACCCAATTCTGACAGAAGGTCTAAAAAGACACTTTTGTGGCTTGATGACAGATTGAACCCCAATGATCCCAGAATGGACTGGCTGGCTTATAGCCCAGTTGGGCGTGAGGTTGAAGTGATATGGATAAAGAACTTTTACGAATTTAGAAATTGGATAGAACTGAATGGTTTACCTGATGGGATATGTTTTGACCATGATCTTGGAAGCCGTGATTACAATGGGTATGATTGCGCAAAATGGTTGGTAAATTATTGTAGGAATAAAAAATTGCAATTACCCCTTTGGGCATCACAAAGTCCCAATCCCGAACAGAAGATGCGAATCAATAGATTTTTAAAGAAATATGACAAAAGTATTGAAGGTAGGTAGGATTATCTTACCCTCTCTGAGATATAAGTAGTTAGTTTTTTAGCGAAGTTGAAGTTTAAACAATGGATGATATTTAAATTATATTTCCGTCAATAAATACATTATAGATTAATTAGTTTACAACTATACTCAGTTCTTTCTTTTTCTTTTATCCCAGTAAACATACCCACCAAATAAAATAAGGCTGATTATAGATCCCCACAAAAGGCCGGTTTTAAGACCCTGGGTACTTTTACCCAGTATCGCAATGAAAATGGTGAGAGGCGCAATCCCGATTATAGTAGCGCTGATGAATTTCCAATAACCCATTTTCAGAATACCACCTACAAAGCTTATGGCATCATTGGAAAGAAAAGGATTCAGCCTGGTGATAAAAACTGCCCAAAACCCATAGTCCTCAAGGAAATCGGCTACTTTCTTCTCCGATTTATGCCCGATGATCTTTTCAACGATCACCGGACCAAAATACCGTCCAATGAAATATCCCACAGACGAAGCAGTAAAAACCGCAATAAAAACAATGAGGCTGCCCCAGATCGGACCATAGGCCAGGATACTCACTACCATTAGAGCAATGGTCGGTATTACGATTAAGAACATTTGGGCAACCATTGCAATAATAAGCAGCACTGGTGCCATCCATCCAAAATCTTTAAACCACTGTTGAATGCGATTGTTATCTCCACTTGTAAGGACACCCCAGGCTTCATCCAGAAAATTCTGAGCTGAAGGAATTAAAAAATAAGCCAGAACAATTAAAGTAATTAGACCAAGAGAAATATATAAAGGCAGTTTACTCTGGTTCACGTTTTTTTCTTCGAGAACGGTACTATCCATCATAATCAGGATTTAATTGCACCTGGAGAATATTACCCGCATTTTTTCCCGCTTCGTTGGAAATAAACAATTTTCCATTGCCAAAAGTAATTCCTTCGGGTTGCTCAAATTCATCCTCATCAAACGGAATCATCTCCAGGACCTTTAAGGAGGAATTGAGAATAAGCAATCGCGGATTCCTCCCATCAAGAATATAGAATTCACCGGTTGCAGGGTTGATCTCTATTTCGGAAGGTCTAAAGGATCCTTCATAATTTTTAAAAATCCCTTTTTCAATTTCTAACCTGGAAAACGGCTCTTTGTCAAAAGTTCTTGACGCTAGATCGAAGCTGTAAATATTTCGCACATCGTTATTTCCATCTTCGTCCTTGGTGATCATCAGTAATTTCCGGGCATCCTTACTCAGACAAAGTCCTTCAAAATTTATAGAATGGTCTATTCCTGGATCATATTCCACTGTCTTAGGGGCATGCTGGAAATTCTTTACTTCAAATAGTACTCCATCACTTCTTAGAACAAATGCATCGTTTTCTATTACGGTCAATGCTTCATAATCACCGCTACCGCCAAAATCAATTTCTTTCTCTATCACTTCTTTTTCAAGGTCATAGATAAAGATCGTACCATCTTCATCCTGGACGCAGGCTATTCTGTTTGGAGCAAAATAAGCTATTCCCGATATCTCTTCGAGAATTTCTGGCAGTTCCCATTGTTGCTCGATAGAATATGCCTTTTTACTTATAGCGTTTTGCGCAACTCCTTTTTCAAACTTTTTGCTGAAGGAAAAAGCAACTATTCCCGAGATCCCGAGGACAATTGCTATTACTCCTATGACTTTCCTGGTCATTTTCATAATATGATGCATTAATCCCAAACCGATACTTCTGAAGCCATTTCTCCGGTGGAAGTAAAGATCATATCCTTATCCCTGAAAGTTCCTTCTATTTCAAACTGATAATATTCGACAGTATCGATCATTAACAATTCAAAATCGTCAAACTTTTTATCTGAAAACTCGCGTTGAAGAACTGCTTTGATTTCTTCCGGAAGTTCAGTCTCTGTGATATCCTTCTTGTATTTAAGAACTTCTCCGGTATTACTCATAAGAGCAGTATGTTCTATATTCTGCAACTCAAACTCCACCTCGTAATCCTCTCCTTTGGTTTCCCAATCGGTGTTCACGGGATTACCGAATTCTGATTCAAAAGCATTCAGAACTACAGACGGAATCTCTGTATTAGGCGCATCATCCTGCGCACAAGCCGTCATAAAGAACGATGTGAAAATGCCTAACAAAACTATTCTTTTCATAATTTCAATATTTAATTTTCAACAAATATGAAAAGGGAAACTGTAAAGAATCTGGAATTACATTATCTGGCCGCTCAAACGCTTATTTTAAAAATATGGCCATCTTGAAATTCATAGGAGAGATCAAGGTCATATACATTGGCTATTGCACTGGAAATTGCCAGACCTAAACCTGAAGAGCGTGAATTATCCTTTACTTTCTGAAAGCGGGTAAACAGGTATTTTTGATCTAATGACTCATCTCCAGGATTTGCAATTTGCCAGTTTTTTGAATCGATGCTTATCCTGATTAAGCCCGAATCAGGATTATGAATGATAGCATTCTTTATAAGATTGGTGAGAAGGATCTGGGCCAGGTCAGGATTAATGGAAAGTATCAGCTGTTCTTTGCTATCTACCTTAACCCTTGCATTTTTATGTACTATAAGATCTTCAAAATTGTTCAGAATAGCTTGAGTCAGTTCATTTAAATTAATTTCCTGAGTTTCCGGAAATTGTTTATTCTCGATCTTCGCCAGTAATAGCAGGGATTGATTAAACCTGGAAAGCCGCTCCAGATTTTCGATAGCGGAGATTAGTTTACTTGCCTGTTTCTCTTCCAGGTTGTTATCTTCCAGTAATAACTCCAGTTTATTTATGGCAATGGCTATAGGCGTCTGTATTTCATGAGACGCATTTTCAATGAATTGCTTCTGGCTTTGATAAGATCTGACCGATTTTGTGATTAGATTGTTTATGTCTTCATTCAGAGTGTTGAATTCTTCGATTTTTGACTCTTCCAGATCGATCTTTTGATCTTTTTCGATCTTAAAATTCCTTAAGTTATCAAGGAGTTTGTAAAATGGATTCCACACCTTTTTCAGGATCAAATTATTCAGGATCAGTATACTCAAAATGAGACCCAGATATAACCAAAGAATGGAAAAGAGAAGATCTTCAATAAGGTCATCTTCTTCAACCATAGAT
>CAYWAB010000209.1:0-3587 GCA_964456105.1 uncultured Christiangramia sp.
AAATGTTTAACGGCAGCAGCAACAAGCCCTATCCTGTCCTTACCTAAGGTCTTAGGAGTACCGTAATCATTCCTGAAAGGCAGTTTTGTATCAGAATCAAGGCTCAGTACAGAAAGATGCTTTTTAACCTCATCGGTAATTTCTTTTTCGCCGGAAGTGACACTTGAAAAAATCGAATTCTCTAAATTAGGATGGGAGGAAAGAATATTTTTAAATTTTTCAGAAAATTTATTCTTGCTGAAGCTTTGCTTTTCCAAAAGCTCATCACCCTGAAAAACAGCGGTCTTCATGAAGGTGTTGCCTGCATCTATTATGAGATTCATCCTTTATTTCTTGAAGAGGCAAAAATACAAAAGCATTTTTTTAATATTTCCTTTGTGAGTTTTTAAAATTGAAATTATATTTGCCACCGCTTTCAAAAGCAACTGGTGCCTTAGCTCAGTTGGTAGAGCAAAGGACTGAAAATCCTTGTGTCCCTGGTTCGATTCCTGGAGGCACCACCTTTAAAAACTCGCTTCAATGAAGCGGGTTTTTTTGTTTTTATAATTCTCAGAATTTTCATGAAAGTCTATATGGAGCCTGAAAAAAAACTATAGAAACCATTTGCAGCACAAGGTTCTATGGGGCAATTGAGAAATATGAAGACTTTATTTCGAAGCTTTCTTTTTTAAAATACCAGGATAAATAGCGTCCCTTCATTCTCCTTGCTCTTAACCTGTATTTTACCTTTATGCTGTAGCATAATCTGCTTACATAGACTTAGACCTATGCCACTACCAGTATTTTTGCTAGTAAAAAAAGGAACGAAAACCTTTTCAAGAAGATCATCTGGTATGCCTTCACCATTATCATAGACTTTGATGCTTATTTTTTGATCATTCCCATATTCCGCTTTAACCCTTATGGTAGGATCTGTTTGATTTTTTAAGGCATCTTTAGCATTTACTATCAGGTTTATCAGGACCTGTTCGATAAGGTGTTTATCAATTTCGAGCTCCATACTATCGGTTTGTTGCTCGAACCTAATTTCTATACCTTTAGATTGTAATGAAGGTTTCATCAAGGTTTTTATACCCTCGAACAAATCTGAGATTTTGATCTTTTCAAGATTTAACTCAGTTGGTTTTCTTAAGCTTCTGTATGTCCTGGCGAATTTCAAAAGACCTTCACTCCTGCTTTTTATGGTCTGTATACCATGGGAAATATCTTCAAGTATAACAGGATATTCCTCCGGATCGTCTTGATTATTACTGAGCTGATTGTCTAATGTATCTGCTAAAGAGGATATAGGAGCTATGGAATTCATAATTTCGTGTGTCATTACACTCAGAAGCTTCTTCCAGGCTTCAGTCTCGTTCTGGTTTAAAGTATTGTCGATATTTTGAAGAACGATTAATTTAAAGGACGAATTTTCAATTTCAAAAATTGTTTCAGAAATAAGAACTTTTAGCTTTTCCTGTTTAACAGTGATACTTATCGACTCAGGCATCCTGTAATAGGTTTCAAAAACACTGGCAAATATTTCCGGCTTTCGTTTCTCCACGAAACCAATATTTTTAAACCCTGGCAGATCGAGAAATTCAGAAAATGTTTCATTACTCCACAGGACATCTCCTGTGTCCAGGTTGTAAGCAACGATACCTACATCCACCATTTCCATAATCTTCTGAAGATATAAGTATTGAGCTTCGCTTTTAGCATTAACCTCCTTTATAGTTCGGTTAACCTCATTAAATCCTTTATGTAAAAACCTGATATCCTTAGCCCCCCTATCTTCCGGATACCATCTTGAGAAGTCTTTATATTTTACAGCTTCAAAAAAATCATCCATCATCCTGAACCTGCGTTTCGCATATTTGACCAGTTCCGCTATCAATACGATAATGGCTATTGCGGATATGAGAAGAATGAGGGAGTTGGACTTATAATACCCATAGCCCAAGGTTATCAATGCTAATTGAATCGCCAGAAACCTTAAAAAAAGATGAATTATATAGGCTTTAAATCTCATATTTTTCGATTCGCCTGTATAAGGCCGCTCTGGTTATCCCGAGTTCTTTGGCAGACTTGGATATGTTTCCTTTATTTTTCTCTAGGGCTTTTATAATGGCTTTCTTTTCTATTTCATCCAAAGTTTTTCCATCACTTTCAGTATCCTGATGTTTTGTACGTTCTATGGAAGAGAAGACAAGATCCTCAGCATTTAAGTGTTCGCCTTCAGCCATAATTACTGCCCTTTCAATGACATACTGCAATTCTCTCACATTCCCCGGGAAATCATGCTTTTTCAATTTTACCAAAAAATCAGGGGAAAGGTCAGGTATCTTCTTATTATATTTATCTGCATAAATAGAAGCGAAATGCTTTGCCAAAAGGCTAATATCAGAACCTCTATCCCGAAGAGGGGGCATAACAATGTCTATAGTATTTATTCTATAGATCAAATCCTTCCTGAATTTACTTTCGTCAGCAAGGCTTTCAGGAGTTACATTGGTAGCGCAGATCAACCTGAAATCAAGCGGGATTACCTCATTCGAACCTAAGGGTGTTACTTTTCGATTCTGGAGAACCGTAAGTAATCTGGCCTGCTGTTCAAGAGTGATATTACTTATCTCATCTAAGAACAAGGTACCTCCATTTGCGTCTACTAACCTACCTTGGCGATCTTCCTTGGCATCAGTAAAAGCCCCTTTCTTGGAACCAAAAAGTTCAGATTCAAACAGTGACGGAGTAAGTGCACCTACATCAACCTTTATAAAGGGCTCATTTTTTCTATCAGAATGCTCATGAAGCGCTCTGGCCACCAGATCTTTTCCGGTTCCGTTTTCACCTAAAATTAAAACATTTGCATCAGTAGGACCCAGTTTTCTGATTTTTA
Organism: uncultured Christiangramia sp.; assembly: GCA_964456105.1. GTDB lineage: Bacteria > Bacteroidota > Bacteroidia > Flavobacteriales > Flavobacteriaceae > Christiangramia. The sequence goes on from CAYWAB010000209.1 coordinate 2,879, forward strand.
TAAAAATCTCAGACATAGCCTCACTTTCACCGATAATATCGTTATCCTTTTCGAGGGAGACGGACCGGACACCCTTAGCCTTTGCCTCTACTACTGAATCTACGGCTCTTGTTATTTTTTCATTTTGCCAGGGCTTTACTATAAAATCTGCCGCCCCGTTCTTTAGCCCCTTGATAGCTACATCTATATCCGCATAAGCCGTCATTAGGATAACGGTCATATCGGGATATTTAGCTTTAATTTGATTTAGCCAGTAAATACCCTCATTTCCAGAATTCACCATGGCGTTGAAATTCATATCCAGAAAAACTAGGTCGAAAGGGGTAGCCATTAATAGTTTTTGAATATTATCGGGATGCTGTTCGGTGACGACCTCTTTTACAATTGGCTTTAATAGAAGTCGCAACGCAGTTAAAACGTCTTTGTCATCATCTATAACCAGTATGGAAGCATCTTTTTTTCTCACTACTCAATATTACGATTTTTAAATACAATTAAGAAAATAAGCGGAAACCGGAAAATTGTCCTTCGCGGCTGCGAGTATCATCAATAAAATTCTTTCCAATAATTCGTTCTTCTCAGCTTGTTCGAAAATGATACAATTACTGTTCATTATCGAACACTTCCGTAATTCTTTATTCATTGTATTTATCTGTTTATCAGTGTTTTACTATTTTGGCACAGACTTTACTTATTATCAGACAAACCT
>CAYWAB010000210.1:0-3565 GCA_964456105.1 uncultured Christiangramia sp.
CACCTTTCATCGAGCTGAAATGCACCTTCAGAGGCTGTCTGCGGCATTACCAAGTAGAACCGATATGGACCCCTCTAATTTAGAAAAAGGCCAAATATAGTATTTTAAATGCTTCTCAATAAAAAAGCGCTGTAGAAAGCTTTATTTCATTGCCGGCTATTTTTTACATCGAGAAGCATTTGCAGGATGCATGTATGAATGTCAGACGAAAAGCAAAATGCGATGAGAATTTAATAGATTGCTTGAAATTTTTTTTGATGTCGATCAGCCTTACGAGCAATTATATCAAAAACATTTCAAAAAGAAATATTCAGGTAAGCCAACAAAAAGATACCTACAATTTCAAAGGCGGATTGAGAGGAATTTAAATGTCTCACCCGATAAGATCGAACGGCTCGAGGGAGGTCTACGTTAAAATTCAGTGAAGTCATGCTACGGAATTTCGGTTTTTGATTAACCTTCCAAAGTGTGCAAAATAATAGCCTTTAATTCTGTCGAACAGGCAATTACAATTTGTCTTTTAACAGTCGTTCTAATATATTTAATAAAAAAAATAAGGGGTAAAAATAAAGTTAAACCAGCACGTAACGATAATAAGACCCTGATTCTTTGGTGTTTTGAAAAAGTTTCGAATGAAGCCTGCCTTCAGATTGTTGAGGAAATAACTCTGATCCCTTAAGGATATCGGCGTCTGATTTTCTTAAAATGCTGTTGGAGAAGAACTATATACAAAAGGTCCAATACTTATAATGAAAGTAAAAAATTATATCCCACACCCGGCTCTACAGGAATACGTTTTTAGCATATCTACTGTAGATGCCCTCCTGCCGGAAGGCATAAAAGATGTGGTAACTCCTTTCCCCACAACTCCCTTTCAATCGCTCTTATTCTACTGCAACAGTCCAATTTCTATGAACAGAACAGGCGAAGGTAATTTTGAGAAACAGCCCCTCTGCGTAGTACTGGGTCCGCAATTTTCCCGTGTAAATCTAAAGGTGCACAATCGACTCAGATGCATTTCGGTACATCTACTTCCAGGAGGGATGTATAGAATCCTTGGTATTCCCATGCATGAATTGTTTGATGCCGGATTTAATGCCCTTGATTTTTTCGGTATGGAAATGCGCATTATCAATGAACAACTTCAGCATATAAAAGATATGAAGGAAGGTAAAATAATTGTAGAAAAGTTTCTGCTGAACAAAATCGCTGACCTCAAGGAAATATTACCTCTTGATGCGGCTTTGCAGACCCTCTTTAAAAACCAAGGGAATTTGTCTATGGATAAAACAGCATCTCTTTCCTGCCTTAGTCTTAGACAATTCGAAAGGAATTGTAAAAAAAGATTAGGAATGAACCCAAAAACCTTTGCCCGGATTTTAATATTTTCAAAAGCTTACAGGCTGTATGAAGCTTTCCCTCACCTGAAATGGACAGAAATTGCTTATAAAGCAGGATATTATGACCAGATGCATTTGATCAGGGATTTTAAAACATTTGCCGGGGTAAATCCTTCCGTTATTGAACAGCAGCTTCTTTCAACTCCATTTCGAATGCAAAAAGACTTTCCCATTTAGGTTGTCGAGTTTTTACTATGTAGTAGGTATGTATCCCACCTATCTTTATAAAAAACACGATAACTCAATTTCAACCCTTTAAATAAAGAAAAATGGGAAACTCTAAATTATTTGCAATTACAATTTTAATTATTCTTTTTCCTGCAGGTATTTTCGCGCAGGAGGAATATTATGAGAGACTCGAAAATGTTCGCACCCTTCCTTTAGATTCGGCCATGCATGGTATTGTGGTACATTATCCTGAAGACGGGGAAGATAGAGCCGGGGAGCTGGGTCCGGTACTAAATGAGGCCTTACAGTTTTTTTCCGATTCCTTAAATGTGGAGCTTGATTTTCGTTTGGCGCTTCTTAAAGAAGAGCATTGGAAAGAATTGACCGATGCTCCTTATGCAATTCCTCATGTAAAAAGTGCCGATTCCCAGGCCATTGCTTTTCTGCCGCTGGAACAGGACGGGGTTGTTTATGATCTTATGATATCTTTAAAGGAAAGGATATCCCCGGACCTAATGAAAAAAGTTATCGAAACCGGTTTGACTTATGAGGAGTTTGCGCAGAAAATGGTGGACCTGATCGGATTTCACGAGATCGGACATCCTTATGCGGATATCTACGGAATTGGCAGTCCGTCACTCTGGTTCAGGGAATTTGTAGCTAATTATTTTCTGTATGCCTTTCTGCGTCCCAATTATCCCAAAGATGCACATATTTGGGATCTTTCAACGAAGGTCATATTAGATGATTATGAACCAAAATTCAGAACCCTGCAAGACTTCGAGAAATACTATGTACGGGTCGGAGCTGATAATTATGGATGGTATCAGGCGAACTTTGAACGTAGAGCCAATGATCTTTTCGAAGAACAAGGTTTTTCATTCATAAGGGAACTAAAAGAAAACTTCCCTGAAGGAGAGGGTAGACTTCCCCATGAAGTAATCCTAGAAAGGCTCGAAAAGATCGCGCCCGGTTTTAGGGATTGGGCTGAGGTTTTCAAAGAAAAGAACGAGCAAGAGCAAGCGACAGAGAAATAACTATCTTCAAAAATTTTTGATTAACAGAACCAGGAATCTTAGAGATGAGTGCTTTGGTTTTTTTATTGCGGCCCTACTTGAAAAAAAAACCTCTTACTACCCGCGGGACCTTCCTATTATGTCGGTCTTGGAAAGTAAAATAAAAGCTTTAATTGTTGTAAGTCAGCTATCTGTAATTTGCATTTTAACAACCATTCTAATATATTTAAGAAATCAAAAGACAAGAATGTCCTTAATGACTGTGCCTTATCCAAATGTTGCTGCTCCGGGCTTTTTGCTTTTCTCTCCTACAAACATCTATGGAAGAACCACAGAAAAATATATACATTCCTATTTCATTTGTTGTCTGGTATTATCCTTCTGGTGTAGCATACATTATCATTAATTTTCGCTGGTTTCCAATGATCAAAGGTAGTATAAGCAGGATCTTACTCCTCAGTATCAGTGGTTGTGGAGTTGCAGGATCAGATTTAAAATTCATTAACTAACCTTAAAAATCTTGAATATTGAAAAATTTCCGGTTTCTAATCCTTTTTCTTTTAACAGTTTCTTTACTGAACTCCTGCAAACAAAATAATAAGAATACTGAAATGGTAAAACTTGATAAAAAGGAGGATTCTGTTTACGTAGTCGATATTAAAGCCGTTGATTATGCCTTTGCCTTGCCTGCTGAAATCCCTTCCGGGTGGATCACCTTCCGGATGGAGAATATGGGAGAAAAAGTCCATAATGCTATAATTCTGAAATCTACATCAGATTTGAGCATTGGGGAAATACGTGATAAACTGGCTTCCGGGGAGTTTTTTCCAATGTCTTCTGCCGGAGGCCCGGGTTTACACAGTCCTGGTCATAAAAGTGATGTTACCGTACATCTTGAGCCAGGGAATTACGTGATGATTTGTACGGAAATCACAAAAGATAATAAAATGCATAATGAATTAGGAATGCAGATGGCCTTTC
>CAYWAB010000211.1:0-3543 GCA_964456105.1 uncultured Christiangramia sp.
TAGTGCCATTAAGGCTGCTAATCTTGCCTCCTCCTGGGTTTCTTCCTTAAGCGCTTCTGGAGAGTAATATTTTTTCACGAAATGGGTGTCAAAATTCCCGCTTCTGAAAGCATCATGCCTGAAAACAAATTTTCCGAAAGGTAGTGTAGTGCTTACGCCTTCCACTATATAATGGTCTATGGCGTTTATCATTAACTGAAGCGCTTCCTCTCGGGTCTTCCCATAGGTGATCAATTTAGAAAGCATAGGGTCATAGTAGATAGGAACATCCATACCCTCTTCAAAACCATTATCTACCCTGATTCCTTCCCCAACGGGAATTTGATATTTGGATAAATTACCTGTGCTTGGCATAAAATCCTCCAGGGGATCCTCAGCATAAACCCTCAATTCCAAAGCATGTCCATGAATCTTAAGGGAATCTTGTTTTAATTCAAGTTCTTCGCCTCTTGCAATCCTTACCTGCTGCTCCACAAGGTCTACGCCGGTGATAAGTTCCGTAACCGGGTGTTCAACCTGTAACCGCGTATTCATCTCCAGGAAGTAAAAGTTCCTATTCTCATCAAATAAGAACTCAACGGTACCTGCTCCCACATAATCACAGGCTTTGGCCACCTTAACGGCGGCTTCTCCCATTTCCTTGCGTAACTTCTCGTCCAGCACCACAGAAGGTGCTTCTTCCACCACTTTCTGATGTCGGCGCTGTATACTACATTCTCTTTCGAATAAATGGAGATAATTCCCGTGGGTGTCAGACAATACCTGTATTTCTATATGTCGAGGAGAGCTCACGTATTTTTCAATAAAAACTGAACCATCACCAAAGGCAGATTCAGCTTCACTTATTGCTCGCTTCATCTGATCTTCAAGTTCCTTTTCTTTCTCTACGATGCGCATTCCCTTTCCTCCTCCACCTGCTGAAGCTTTTATCAGTATGGGGAACCCTATTTCATTTGCTATTCTCTTAGCTTCTTCGGTATCGGTGATGGCCTCATCGATACCTGGAACCATAGGAATATCGTATTTTTTTACGGCATCCTTTGCAGCAAGCTTACTACCCATAACCTTTATAGCTTTGGAACCGGGACCTATCCAGGTAATACCATTATTTTCCACAGCTTCAGCAAAAGATGCATTTTCACTTAAGAATCCGTAGCCGGGATGAATTCCGTCTACGTTTAGAGATTTTGCGACCTCTATTATTTTATCTCCTTTTAAATAAGATTCACTTGAAGGAGCTTCTCCAATACAAACCGCCTCATCGGCAAATTTTACGTGAGGAGCATTCCTGTCGGCCTTAGAGTATACTGCAACAGTTTTAATTCCCATTCTGTTAATGGTCTTCATCACCCTTAATGCGATCTCCCCTCTATTAGCTACTAAGATTTTCTTCATTTTAACATTTTAATTGACCTCTTTAAACAGAGGTGACTTCTTATCAACAATAATTTCTTAACCAGGTCTCAGTTTATTCCATTTCGATGAGCAGTTGGTTCTTCTCGACCGTATCTCCCTTATTGACGCTAATAGACTTAACAATACCATCCCGTGGAGCTGTAAGCGTATTTTCCATTTTCATAGCCTCGAGCACCAAAAGATAATCGCCTTCTTTCACTTCTTCTCCTTCTTTCACGTTCACCTCAAGAATAAGACCGGGCATAGGCGCCTTTATATCATTAATCTGTTGAGCACTACCTAGGGACAACCCCATCTTATCGATAAGTTGATCGAGCTCATTATTTACCTGAACCGAATAGATATTGGAGTTGATTTTGATCTGGTAATTTCTGGCAAGGAAATCCGGTTTGATGATCTCTGCCTTAAAGGAGCGGTTTTCCTTTAGTAAATGGTACTTATTTTTTGAAGTTTTTTGAGTATCAAGATCTTCGATTTCTTCACTGCTAAATTCAAATTCGAAAGAATCGTTGACTTTAACCTTATATTTTCTATCCATAGATATTTTACTATGTTAATATTGATGCTTTTACCGTAAATATAGAAAAATTAAGCCGTCTTAAGTCTTAAGAAGTATTGAAAACGCACGAATTCTCCTAAGACATACAAGCTTCAGAAAACAGATCAAATCATTTCATACCATAAAAAAAGCCCGGAAAAATTCCGGGCTTTTAGATAACCAATTAATTCTCAATTATGAAAATTCCTTTATCGTATCACTAAGATCGTAAACTTTAGTATCAAGCTTCTTATCCAGGATACTGGCGCCCGCAGCCGAACGATATCCTCCTGCGCAATGCACTACAACAGGCTTTTCAGTTGGCACTTCACCAATATTATCTCTTAATTCATTAAGCGGGATCGTAATGGCATTATCAAAGATTTTACCTTCAGCCACTTCACTATTGTTCCTGATATCAACAATGGTATATTTTGAAGTATTATTTTTGAAATCATCCAGATCCAACTCATCTGATTTGCCTTTCACTTTGCTACTAAGAGTCAGAACCGCTTTCACTTGTGTCTCATAGCCTATCTTTGCTGTTCTTTCCAGGATTTCTTCAATATCTTCGATAGAGTTAATCACAAGATAAAATTCCTCTCTTGGCTCAATAATAGCTCCTAACCAGGTTTCGTATTTATCACTTTCAGATCTGGCCATTATATTGATACTTCCCGGCAGATGTCCGGCTTTGAAGTCTTCCCCAGAGCGTACATCCACAATAGTAATTTCTTCCTCTACCTCATCGATGTTAAGCATTATCCTGTTGGCCCACTTGGTTCTTTGAACATTTTCCGGTCCTATCTTATTTACATCCACATTATATCCGAAATAAGCAGGGATAAATGGCTGATCTTTCAAAATCTCTTCAACAAACTCCTCCTCTGTTTGCTCTTTAAATGCCCAGTTTCCCTGTCGCTCATTACCAAGAGTACTGGAAGATGCATCGCTCATATTCTTTCCACAAAGTGATCCAGCTCCATGAGCAGGATAGACCAGCGCATCATCCGGAAGATCGTTGAACTTGGTATTGATAGTCTTATACATCTCTTTTGCAAGTTCTACTCTTTTGGCTTTCATGTTTCCAACATTCTCACGTAGATCCGGCCTTCCAACATTACCAATGAAGAGGGTATCTCCAGTAAAAAGAGCCGTTTTCCCATTTTCCTCAGCGACTATTGTTATACTATCTGGAGAATGTCCGGGAGTATTTATAGCCCTGAAGTTTACAGTTCCAACTTTGAGAGAGTCTCCATCATCAAAAGACTTATGAGGATAATCTGCTCCTAAAAGTTTACTTGCATATATTGTTGCGCCTGTTTGTTCATGGATCTGCATGTGGCTACTAACGAAATCGGCATGCGGATGGGTTTCGAATACGGCCACTATCCTTGCGTCCTGTTCTTCAGCATACTGATAATACTGCATAGGATTTCTTGAAGGATCCACCAGTGCCATTTCGCCATCGCTTACGATTGCATATGAATAATGCGCAAGAGGAGCGTCGTTAAACTGTTTTATTGTCATAATTCTTATTATTTAATCTTCTTTTATACTACTTCTTAAAAGGGAACCACATTTGCCTG
>CAYWAB010000212.1:0-3513 GCA_964456105.1 uncultured Christiangramia sp.
TGAATATGCTAAAAAATTAGGCTATTTCAAACTTTTGGGAGTTAAATTGTGAATTTCTTGTTAAAAGAAAGGAGTGGTTTTTATAATAAAACTAAAAATCTACAAATCGAACACAGAAGTTCGCTTGGTATAAATAAGATCCTTCAGCTTCAACCAAAATGCCAAAGTGAGATATACTATAAATCCAGCGCCCATTGTAAAAAAGGAAGCATATATGAAAAAGAGCCTTACACTTTTAGCGCGCATCCCTAACTTATCGGCCAGCCGGCTAGAAACATAGAATCCATGTTTTTCCAGATAATGGCGAATATTTGACACCAATGTTCTCATGGGGCAAATTTAAGGGTTTTTCCCGATTTTCTTAAAAGGGAGATCCCTAACTCGCAATTCAAGCATTTATTCTTATCACAATACTGTTTCTTTAAAGTAAGCAGTGCCTGGGACTCCATGGCATTATTGGCAGTTCCAGGGCGAAGTGAATTGAACAGTCTTACAATCTTATTGTTCTCTTTCTCTATTGAAGAGATCAAATCAGAAAAAGAAGCAGTTTCCTCCCGGCAGCCATTTCTCGAAAAAGTATATTTCAACGGAAGTATACAGTTGATGATCTGCAGATTCATAAAGGCTTTACTCAATTTTTTCTTCCTTTTCGAATGACTCCTCCCAAAATTATAATGTGTCTTCCAGAATTCAGGCAATTCAACTCGAGAAAACAGGGAGTAAATTTCCTCTTTTTTACTGGCAGCCACCAACTTTGCAAATAGATTAGCATTCATCGAATATAATCCAGCTAATTGTGCAAGCCTGATCGTAGGAAAATTATCTGGTCTCAACCTGAAAAACTCCGGTTTACTCAGGTGCTCATTGCTAAGAGAATATTTACGTTTTAAAAACTCAAATTCTCTTCTTAGTAAATTAGAATAATGTTCTTCCCCTTCAATTAACTTTGCCTGTCCTAATAGAAGAGCCTCAACCCTAAATGGATGTCCTGCAAGTTTTTGTAAAACTCTGAAATCAAAACTTGATGCGATCTCTTTAAAGTTCTCTCCATTTACATTTAACCCAAATCCTTTAGCCAGCATGATAAATAAAGTCGCTTCCCAATTTCCACCGGTCTGTTCCAGGATTCTTAAAATCGTGTTCGATTTTTCTTCCAGCCTTTCAAAATATAGCCTTTCAAGCCAGTGCGTTATTTGAAAATCTGAAAAACTTGCGAAATTTTTCTCACAGTTAAGTTTACTGTGTGTCTTTTCTAACAGCTCATTATAAGAATTAAGAATATCTTTCTCTACCAGACCTTTCATCACTAAAGTTGGAATCTTACTGCCATCCTTTCTATAAATATCGGCATCATCTTCCCACACGACATGGAGTATCACATTATCGTAATTTGAATCGGTTTCGTGTTTATGGGCATACCAGTGAGAACTCTTTATATGAACCTCGACGTTACCTGCCCATAACTGATCTCCTATAATTATCCTGGAATTAAAAAAATCAGGACCAGAATATTCATTTTGTGATCCGGGATGAAGAATGGTCAAAAGATCATTTTCGGTGGTTCTAATCTCCTCCGACCTGAACTTTCTAAACTTCCATATATGAAAAAGAAAATCTTCCCGCATTCATCAAAAGTATCAAATTAAATGACTGAAAATGCGGGCGTTAAAAAATTTATTCAGGAAGTTTTCTGGCCACCTGATTTACGAAGGATTCCACCCACATTTCATATTGTAATGCACTTGGATGTAAATTATCACTAGCGGTTAAGGCCGGGTTTTCATTGGATTTTCTTGAAATTGGGGTAATATTGAACAACTCAACTCCAAAATCTTCCGCAACCCTTTTAAAGACCTCATTGAATCGATCCAACTCTTCACTAATACTTTCCTGATTTTTCCAGCCATAAGGGGTATATCCGTAATCTGGAATACTTACCGCGAAAACTCCGTTAACACCTGTTTTGGAGTGATTGATCGCTTTTCTAAAAATCTTTCTAAGTTGTTCCTCATATTCAGTAATCGGCCTCCCCTGGTACTGATTATTAACACCAATCAGGATCGAAACCAGATCAAAATCCCGTTGAACATTAATTTCATTGTCAATTCCCCTAATTAGATCGGCAGTGGTCCAACCGGTCTTAGCTATGATCTTTGGTGGTGCTACCTTATAACCTCTTGCTCGCAGCGCTTCAGCTAACTGTACTGGCCAGCGTTCGGTTTCAAGGACACTTTCACCGATGGTATAGGAATCTCCCAAAGCCAGGTAAGAATATTTCGGATCTACGGGTTCTTCATTATTACGAACGTCTAAGGTTGAACTACAGGAAAAAAAGGTCAAACTTATAAGTAAGAGGTAAAATTTTTTCATAATTAAAATTTAGAGTTGGAAATTAGCCATTTTTCAAAGTTCTGAGAAATATTTCAGGAGATTAATATGCATCTAAAAATGAAAAAGACCGCGCAAAGCGAGGTCTTCTAAGTGAGTTTATTTATTGTAATAACTATTCGATATATCCCATCTTCTTCATCCATTCGTCGTTGTACATCTTCCCGACATACCTACTCCCGTGATCATGAAATAGCACTACCACAACATCATCCTTTGTGAACTTATCCTTAAGCTGAAGTAAACCTTTTGCAGCAGCTCCCGCGCTGTTCCCCAGGAAAAAACCTTCCTCTTTTGCAAGTTTTTGAGTGTAAATTGCAGCATCTTTATCGGTCACCTTAGTAAACCCGTCGATAACGCTAAAGTCCACGTTCTTCGGCAGAATATCTTCACCTATTCCCTCTGTGACATAAGGATATATTTCATTTTCATCAAAAATCCCGGTTTCGTGGTATTTTTTGAATACAGAACCATAAGTATCGATTCCCCATACCTTAATTTCAGGGTTCTTTTCCTTTAGATATCTGCCTACACCAGAGATCGTACCGCCGGTTCCAACTCCTACTACAAAATGAGTTACTTTTCCATCGGTTTGCTCCCAGATCTCAGGCCCGGTAGTTTCGTAATGTGCCTTAGTATTGGATAAGTTATCATATTGATTTACATACCAGGAATTCGGAGTCTCTTCTGCAAGCCGTCTGGAAGTGGAGTAATAAGACCTGGGATCGTCTGGCGCCACATCTGTAGGACAAACGATCACTTCGCTTCCCACAGCCTTAAGGATGTCCATTTTCTCCTTGCTCTGCTTATCACTCATTACGCAAATCATTTTATATCCCTTTACGATTGCGGTCAAAGCGAGACCCATCCCCGTATTTCCCGATGTCCCTTCAATAATGGTTCCTCCCGGTTTAAGTTTTCCCTGGGCTTCGGCATCCTCTACCATTTTCACAGCCATTCTGTCTTTTACCGAATTCCCGGGATTAAAGGTCTCATATTTTGCAAGTACCAAAGCATCGATTTCTTCAGCCAATTTGTTGATCTTGACCAGAGGAGTGTTCCCAATGGTCCCTAATATATTTTCAGCGTATTCCATATCAAATTTTTACGGGTGCAAAGGTAGAA
>CAYWAB010000213.1:0-3465 GCA_964456105.1 uncultured Christiangramia sp.
GCTGCGTTCCCGCCCTGGGGGATTCAGCAGGAGCTGGTTGTGTGGGACTTGCCGGTGCAAATATACAATCTTTGTAAGTTTTGGCAAGCTTTTTTTAAAGTGAATTGGTTAATTTAGCCCAGTATTTAAGCAGCTTTAGTGATGAATAAATTTAACTTACTGTTTCTCTTTATTTTATGTTTTCTAATTATTTCCTGCGGAAGCAATAATGGAAGTAAAAAATCTGATTTTTCCCTTCAGATAGATAAAAATAAAACTGAATTCAAGCTTAATGAAAGCCTCACGGCTTCCATCATAAATAATGGAAACAAAATCTTAGACTCCGTTAGCTTTTACATAAGTGGAAATTATCTAAAAAACTCATCGAACGGAAAAGACCTTAAACTTGATCTGCAAAATGTCCTTTTAGGAAACCAAACCTTAAAAGCGATAGTTTATTCCGAGGAAACAACCGACACTCTAGTTAAAACTCTTAAGATCCTTAATAACGAACCTCCAAAGGTTTATTCCTATAACATCATTAATACCTATCCCCACGATATTTCGTCCTATACCCAGGGACTTGAATTCCATGAAGGAATATTATATGAAAGTATAGGTCAATATGGAAGATCCAAATTAAGGAAGATCAATCTTGAAACTGGTGAGGTTTTGAAGGAAATAGATTTAGACGATCAGTACTTCGCTGAAGGAATAACTATTTTAAACGATAAGCTATATCAACTCACCTGGCAAGCAGGTGAAGGTTTTATTTATGATATAGAAAGCTTGGAAAGAACTGGCCGTTTTGGTTATAACCAAAGTAAGGAAGGCTGGGGACTGTGCAACAATGGAGAAAATATATTTAAAAGCGACGGAACCGAAAAGATCTGGATACTGGATCCTGAAACCCTTGCTGAGAAAGGTTATATTCAACCTACCCACCACAAATCGATCTCTACAAAATTGAACGAATTGGAATGGGTGGAAGGAAAAATCTATGCGAATACCTACCAAAAAGATGGTGTCGCAATAATTAATCCTGAAAATGGCGCCATAGAAGGCCTTATCAATTTTAGTGGATTAAGAGACAAGGTTTCCCAGCATGACAAACTTGATGTTTTGAATGGAATTGCATATAATCCCGATACCGATAAGTTATATGTTACCGGCAAGAACTGGGATAAGATATTCGAAGTCGAGATCATTGAAAAACAATGAAACAGCCGGAGATCTACGAAAAAATATTGAGCGTTAGGGAAGAACATCTCGACAAACAAGATCATGTGAACAATGTTCAGTATGTACAGTGGGTCCAGGATATCGCAGAAGAGCATTGGGAAATGCGAGCATCTGACAGGCAGAAATCCGAATTTATCTGGGTCGTCATAAGGCATGAGATAGATTATAAAAAAGAAGCCTTCTTGGGGGATAAAATCCTTTTACAAACTCACGTTGGTAATACCACGCATGTTACTTCTAAAAGACATGTTACTATAAAAAATGCCGAGTCTGGAGCTCTCCTTGCTCAGGCGGAAACGACTTGGTGTCTTCTAAATGCCAATAACAAAAGACCAACGAAAATTTCAAAGGAACTCGTAGAAGTATTCCTTAAGTAGATGGTGCCGAAACGGTTTTTCACTTAAGCTTATATTAGGAAATAATCTTAAACTTTGTTTAATCTTTTCTTTTAAACAGTAAACATTTCTATATTGAAAGAAAAAATTGCTATGGAAATAATTAAGATTATACTTCAGCTAATTGTTGGTCTTGGAATATTAAACGTTTGGCTTTTTAGGTTCGATCAAAACACAGCGTATCGTGGTGGACAATCTACGAATATGAAAGAAGAATTTAAGGCTTATGGATTACCCGAAAATTTGACCTATATAATAGGATTCATTAAAGTTTCACTTGCATTACTCCTTATCACAGGAATCTGGGTAGAACAGCTGGTAGATCCGGCCGCGATAGGAATGGCGGTAATGATGCTTGGAGCCATAATAATGCATCTGAAGATCAAGGATAGTTTCAAACAAAATCTACCTGCTCTTACATTATTAATTTTGTGTGGAATAATAATATGGCTATAAAAAAAGACCATTCCTAAGAATGGCCTTTCCAAATAAATTTATTTTCAGGATCAAGCTTTGAAAAGTGGAAGTCCGTTCATCATTTCATTGACTTCTTTCTTTACGGCTTTCAATTCAGAGTCATTTTCAATATTTGTGATTACCCTGTCTATTAGCTCTACTATTTTCTCCATTTCCTTTTCTCCTAAGCCACGAGTAGTTACCGCCGGAGTTCCAATTCGTATTCCTGAAGTAACGAAAGGAGATTTATCATCAAATGGTACCATATTCTTATTAACGGTAATATCAGCTTTTCCAAGTGCTTCTTCAGCATCTTTACCACTAACATTCTTATTACGAAGGTCGATCAACATCATATGATTATCGGTTCCTCCTGAAATTACCTGGTAACCTTTATCCACGAATTGTTTAGCAAGTTTTTCAGCATTTTTCTTAACCCTTACCATATAGTGAAGAAAATCATCAGTTAAGGCTTCTCCAAAAGCAACGGCCTTTGCCGCTATAATGTGTTCCAGAGGACCTCCCTGGTTACCAGGAAAGATTCCAGAGTTAAGCATGGCAGACATTTTTTTCAAATTGCCATTTTTGAGCTTTTCCCCAAATGGATTTTCAAAATCCTTACCCATAAGGATTATTCCACCTCTTGGGCCTCTAAGCGTTTTATGGGTAGTGGAAGTCACTATATGACAATGAGGAACTGGATCACTGATTAAACCTTTAGCTATAAGTCCTGCCGGGTGAGCTATATCTGCAAGCAATATTGCTCCCACGCTATCTGCTATTTCTCTAAAACGAGCATAATCGATCTCTCTCGAATATGCTGAAGCTCCAGCAATGATCATTTTAGGTTTTTCCTTTTCTGCAATTCTGGCTACCTCTTCGTAATCGATCAAACCGGTTTCCTTATCTACTCCATAGAAAGACGGATTATATAATTTTCCGGAAAAGTTTACGGGCGACCCATGAGTAAGGTGACCACCATGAGAAAGATCGAAACCTAGGAATTTATCTCCAGGATTCATACAGGTATGAAAAACAGCCGTGTTGGCCTGAGAACCAGAATGTGGTTGAACATTCGCATACTCGGCATCAAATAATTCTTTCAGACGATCTATTGCAAGCTCTTCGACCTGATCTACCACCTCGCAACCTCCATAGTATCTCTTTCCTGGATATCCTTCAGCGTATTTATTCGTAAGTACAGATCCTGCTGCTTCCAGTACGGCACTACTAACAAAGTTTTCACTTGCAATAAGTTCCAAACCATTTAACTGGCGCTCTTTTTCTTTCGCTATTAAATCAAATAATTGGGTGTCTCGTTGCATCACAATTTTTAAAGTTAAATATTCGGTAAAAGTAACAAATACATTCGGTTAATTACAGGAAAATAATA
>CAYWAB010000214.1:0-3394 GCA_964456105.1 uncultured Christiangramia sp.
CGAACCGAGCCTTCAAGGATTCGGGCCTGGTTTACGGTTTCTGCCTCGAGGTCATCCCCTTCAGAAATATTTAAAAGCTCATTGATCTTTTCAATTTCATCTCCACGGAACTTTGCCTTTATCGTCTTTTCATCCATAGCGAAAAGCTTCCCGAGCTTAGTATTTGGTATAAGTTTCGCGATCCTGTCAGCTTCCATTAAAGGCAGATCGAGCACCCTCGCAGTATCCCGAATCGAGGATTTCGCAGCCATGGTACCATAGGTAATGATCTGGGCTACCTGATTGGCGCCGTATTTCTTGATCACATAGTCCATAACCCGGCTTCTACCTTCATCGTCAAAGTCGATATCAATATCGGGCATGCTCACACGATCCGGATTCAAGAATCTCTCAAAAAGCAGATCGTATTTAATAGGATCGATATTAGTAATTCCAAGGCAATAAGCCACTGCGGAACCTGCCGCGGACCCACGACCCGGTCCTACCGAAACTCCCATTTCCCGAGCAGCCCTGATAAAATCTTCCACGATAAGAAAATAGCCGGGATAACCGGTATTCTCAATTACCGACAGTTCGAAATTAAGACGTTCCTCAATATCTGGTGTGATCTCCGGGTAACGCCTTTTGGCCCCTTCGAAGGTTATATGTTTTAGATATGCATTTTCTCCTCTTTTTCCTCCATCGACCAGGTCTTCATCACTCTGGAATCTTTCCGGGATCTCAAATTTGGGAAGCAGTACGTCCCTGGCCAGTTCGAAAGGTTCGATCTTTTCAACCACCTCCTGAATATTACTGATGGCCTCCGGAAGGTCCTTGAAAAGGCTTTTCATCTCCTCGGCGCTTTTAAAATAATATTCTTCATTTGGGAGACCATAACGGTATCCTCTTCCACGGCCTATTGGAGTCGCCTGTTTTTCTCCGTCCTTAACACAAAGAAGGATGTCATGCGCGTTGGCATCTTCCTGCTTCCAGTAATAGGTATTATTGGTGGCTACCAGTTTTATGTCGTGCTTTTTGGAAAATTCGATCAACACAGGGTTCACCCTGTTCTCATCTTCCTGGTCGTGGCGCATGATCTCTATATAAAGATCATCTCCGAATTCCTCCTTCCACCACAACAAGGCTTCTTCGGCCTGTTTTTCTCCAATATTCAGGATTTTACTGGGAATTTCCCCATATAGGTTTCCGGTTAGGACAATAACATCCTCCTTATATTTTTTAATGATTTCCCTATCTATTCGGGGTACGTAGTAAAATCCGTCTGTATAAGCCAGGGAACTCATTTTTGCAAGATTGTGATACCCGTTCTTATTTTTGGCAAGCATTACTACCTGGTAGCCATTATCCTTCCGACTTTTATCGGTATGATCCTCACAAACGAAGAACTCACAGCCTACAATAGCCTTGATAGGTTTTTTTAAAGGCTCACCTTTTTCTTCTGCATTCGCATTATGTTCTTTAACCTTTCCATTATGAATCCCGATCTCCTTTACAAAATGGAAAGCGCCCATCATATTGGCATGATCTGTAAGTGCCACCGCATTCATATTTCCTTCTGCAGCTGCCTGGACAAGGTCCGGGATACTTATGGTAGACTGCAGGACAGAGAACTGGGAATGATTATGCAGATGAGCAAAAGGAATTTCATCCAGTTTCTCCAGGTTCTCCTGTATCTCTTCATTGGAAATATCATCAGAAGGCTGCTGTTTTTCTATTCGCTTCCTTATCTGGTCTGATGCCTTTTTGAGATTGATATGCTTAAGGCCAACCAGTTCAATTCGCTGCGGATTGGCTTCCGAAAAATTCTCAAAATAATCGGCAGGAACATCAAGTTCTTCGATGGTAAAGATGCGCTGCCGGATCAGTTCAAGAAAACAACGGGTGGTGGCTTCAACATCTGCGGTTGCATTATGAGCTTCGGCAAATGCTTCTTCGAAAAGAAATTCATGAAGTTCGGTTAGCGTTGGCAGCTTATACCTTCCCCCTCGACCTCCCGGGATCTTACATAATTCTGCGGTAGTTTCTGTACAGGTATCCAGAACCGGCATTTCCTGAAGGGAATTTTCAAAATCCCTTCGGATGAATTCGGCTCCCATGATATTGATATCGAAACCAACATTCTGGCCTACAACAAATTTGGATCTCTTTAAGGCTTCATTGAATTTTTCCAAAACCTCATCCAAAGGAATTCCCTGCTCTTTAGCAAGATCTGTCGAAATCCCATGTATCCTTTCAGAATCATAGGGTATTTCAAAACCCTCCGGTTTAACGAGGTAGTCCTGACTCTCAATTAGTTTCCCCATATCATCATGAACCTGCCACGCGATCTGTATACATCTTGGCCAGTTATCAGAATCGGTAAGAGGAGCGTCCCAACGCTTTGGGAGTCCGGTGGTTTCAGTATCAAAAATCAGGTACATTACTTTGTTTTTTAAGCCTTTATGAAGAAAAATAAATGGTTTACAAACTTAAACCATCACGGCTAAAATAAGGAACTTTATTACTGGATTAAAACTTAGTTTTAAGGATTTATTAACTATAAAAAAAGCCTCACAAAAACCAGAAAGTTCTGATCTTTTGTGAGGCCTGATACGAACACTAAAACTACTACTACTTCAATCAAACATGGTTCGTATCGATTCTTTTTAGAAATCTAATTAGAACTGCTCTTCAAGAATCTCTACTTCCTCTAAAGAAGTTTCGATGGCATTTTTATGTCTCATCAAAATATTGGTAGTAGATGCAGGAAGAGTAGGATCTTTGATCACATCTTCATATTCTTTTACCGCAGCTTTTTCTCCTCTTACTGCTTCTTCGAGCACAGCTTCTTCAGAATCCTGAAATTTAGCTTTCAAATTCATCCAGGATCTGTGAGCATCTGCAGCTACACTGGATCCTTTATCAGGTTTTTCTCCGAAATTTCTGATCTCAGACTTAATTTCGTGTCCAAAATCATAACGCTGTTTGGCTTTCTTTTCAAAGAAGTTCTTTAATTCATTATTATCCACATTTTCTGCGGCTTCCTTAAAACCCTTTTCGGCATCATAATTTTTTTCCAGCAGATCGTTCAACTTTTTTGATACTTCTTTTGAATAACTCATAACTTTCTTTTTCATTTTTAATTCACTTAAAGATAAGTCTCAGTTATCGTCTTAACAACGTATTTAACAGGGTTTAGCACTTATTAACCTCTTTTAACAGGGCTCAAATTATATACTCGTTTTTTATAATAAATACTCCTAAAACCTTAAGTTTTTGAGTTGCTTTATGGTGACCACATTCCCTGTTTAAAAAATCTATAGAAAAACTTGAATATTAGAATTTTGTAGTATCTTTGCACACTTATTAATAACCGGGGTCGAGAACCCCAAAATTTAATTTTTATGCCAGTAAA
>CAYWAB010000215.1:0-3377 GCA_964456105.1 uncultured Christiangramia sp.
TTTCAAAATATTGGATTTTTTTTGAATTGCTTCATTTTAAAATAATTAATTTTAGTCATTCCATAAGAGGGATTATATGAATTTTAAGGAAGTTTTATTGGTAGTTAACCCCATTTCGGGAAATATCGAAAAAAGCAGGATCATTTCTGGAGTAAGAGATAAACTCGATGAGGTTAAGATAAACTTTCATGTTTTTAAGACTACCGGCGAAAACGACATTGAAAAGTTAGGTGAAAAAATCCAGCAAAATAAGATAGATCGAATTATAGTGGCAGGTGGTGACGGCACCATTAACATGACAGCCGAAACGATCAAAGACCTGGATATACCCATAGGCATCATACCCGCCGGATCTGCAAACGGACTTGCAGTAAACCTGGAGATCCCAAAGAGCATTTCAGCACAAATCGATATCGCGCTTGGATCTAAATTCATAAACCTAGATATACTCTGCCTGAACGATATTATCTGCCTTCATATGAGCGACCTTGGTATTAATGCAGAATTGATACAAAATTATGAGACTTCTTCTATAAGAGGTAAATTCGGATACCTTCTAAATACGATTCCTACCCTGATTCGAAGTGAATACCCTTATAATTTCCATATTCAGACAGGGGAGCTGGAAAAGACGAAGCAAGCCGTATTACTCGGCTTTGCCAATGCAAATAAATATGGTACTGGAGCTTTGGTTAATCCAGAAGGTAAACCTAATGATGGCATCTTTGAAATTCTTCTTTTTAAAAGACTTAATTTAGGTGAGATACTTAAAACCTTGAGAAATGAGGTGGATTTTGATCCTGAGATCGTAGAAATAATCCGGGCAAAATCAGCTACGATCACTTGTAGAAGACCTGTTGCTTTTCAGATCGACGGTGAATTCATAGGGAAAGAAAAAGAAGTCCAAATAAAGATACTCGAACAGAAATTAAAGGTCGCAGTTCCTGAATCCTGTTCCTATTAGATCATTCAATTACAGGGAGAAATATTTCAGCTTTCCATTCTTTAGCAGCATTAGTTTCAACTTTAGGATTATTGAAAAAAACCTCCAAAGGTAATTTACTGGTAACAATCCCCTTTTCCTCAGCAGTGTATACAAGGTCGTTCCAGGCCAAATGTGACGATCTGTAATTACCGTTAAAAACCGCTTTTAAGGCTGAAGAAGATTTCACCTGTCTGAACTGGATATTACCTGAAGGTCTAATATCCTGGGCGAGATTAACCGGAAAACAAAAATCGAAATCAATAAGATCGTTTTCCCTATCCCATCTTGAAACTTTTATAAATGGATATCCTGTAAGTTTTATATCTCTCTCAAGTACATAATCCTCAAGAAAAGATATAGTATTTACCATCACAAAGGCTTTTCTGTTTACCGGCACATTATTGGAAGTATAACAGATACAATCCATTTCAGGGGACCTCACAATACTGTCTGAAGTACTAACACTATACATCTCCTGTTTGGTATCAAGTGATTTCTTATAGGTTAGCAGGTTTTGCTTTAGAGAATCGATATAACTGCTTTCCTTGAAGGGATTAATAATATCCAGCCTGTTTGATAATTTATTGGAATCTGATTTTACATTTAAGGTGATCTGAGTTATAGTATCCTCTGTCTTTTCGAATTCCCATAAAAAATGAACAGTATCGTCTGAAGAAGACAATTTCTGTTCAAGACTTTTATAAGGATCCTTAGAAACAACCTGAAGGTTCTCCTTATTGGAATCTAGATCAAATTTTTTCCATTCAGAAATTTCCTGATACACGGTCCCGGGACCGTACTTAGCCTCCATTTGGAACTGATAATCATATTCTTTGACAAATAAATACCAGATAAGACCTGAAGCTATGAGCACCAGGATCACCAAAAAAGTTTTCTTCATAATCTATTTAGCTGCTAATTCGCTTTCAGATTTGGTCATGTTTAGATTGTTGATAACGAATTTCCCAAGTGCTTTTCCCTGGTCCATTCCAACTTCGATGGCTGCACGGTAATGAATACCTCCGTATAGGCGGCTTCTGGCAGCTTCATCTGCTGCGTGATTAAAAGATTTAAAGCTTCTAACAGGTAAGCCAAATTCAACCTCTGTATCGTCATCAAAACTGAAATCATCACCAAATATATCTGTCAAAGCAGCTGCGGCTGCATTAGAAACAACTGAATGTCCACTTGTATATTCAGGAAACGGAGGTGTTTGAAGAACAGAGGTCCAATTCTCATCAATATATTTATTGATTAAGGTCTCCGGTCTTACCAGATTACTGCGATATTTCTCATCCCAACAACTAATAAAAGCATCCGCCATGGCTATTGAGGTCTTGGCATACGCGTAAGCAGATTTATCAAATCCTGCATTATCCTTCTGGCAGGCCAACTTTGTAATTCCTATCCAGTGTCCTCCTGGAGTGATCTTTTTGGTAGCGAACATTAAATGTCCTCTTAATATCGAAACGTAAGGATTACAGTCCCAAAATTTAGCTATTGCCATCTCCTCACTATTTTCCTCGTCCTTAGCGATCTTTTCACGGATATTATATACCTCCATTAATTCTGTATGGAATTTACTACCAGGCTCCATAGAGAACTCAGGTGGAGGTGCTGGTTTAAATTGATCCGGAGAATTTAAAACGAATGGCCTGATCTTGCTCCAGTGAGGTTCGATACCATCCATGTAAGAAGGAGGTGTCGGTTGCCATCTGCTTTCGTCATCTGTATTCACAGTAAATTTAGGCATAGTGCGAGTCTGAGCATAGTTATCCTTAGACATCCACTCCTTAATATGAGTAGCTACCTTCAATCCATAATCACGGGAAGCATTAAATGCTTCCTCATCCTTTTCTTCCCATTGCTTATATAGGCTATCCCTCGTTACGGTAATCCTATCTTCTGAGAATACAAGGCTTTTGCCAATCTCATAGAACGCCACCAGGGAAGCTACCCCTGGGTTAACATTTTCATTATCTGGCTGTGGAGCCGCAGCTAAACCATTCAGTTGTCCTGCGAGGCTGTTGTATTCATCATTAAACTGACTCATTACCTCGTAAGCAGCGATATTAGAATAGGCATATACCCGGCTTGCTACAGGAGGTGAAAAAATATCATGGACCATGACATCACTAAGATTCTTATTGGCAAAATGATAATCATCTCCTGTTATCTCTATTTTCTCTTTTTTCTGATTACAGGAAAAAAGTAAAAATGAAGCTGTTATGACTAAAAAAATCCTATTCATGTTAGTTATTTAATTTATAGAGTTCGATTTTAGCATCGTTCAAGGTTACTAAAAGATACTTGGTGTTTTGAATTTCAATAATAGAGAAATCTTTAACAGATTTTTGTGACAAATTTAATCCAATTTCACTGGAATCCAGAA
>CAYWAB010000216.1:0-3335 GCA_964456105.1 uncultured Christiangramia sp.
TCGTCGTTAGTAAACTTCTTACTTTCGGTGATGGTAAGGTAATAATCATCTGCCCGGGTGGATCTTACATCGAAAAAATAGGTTCTTCTACCCGCTCTTAAAACTTTAGAGAATATTTCTTCTTTCTCCATCATTCCCTTGTCGCTCATAAAATAGATTCTTTAATGGTTTGTTATTGTCGAGTCCAAAAATCTAAAAAATTTTAACATCTAACAAGATATTTTCACATTTCTTTCTCATTTAACTGTTTTGCATAGAGCTCCTTGTAGTATCCGCCGGTATCTAGCAATTCTTCATGGGTACCTTCCTGTACGATTTGGCCATCCTCAAGGATAATAATTTTATTCGCATTCTTGGCCGATGAGATTCTATGGCTTACGATTATGGTAGTTTTGTCTTTCGTTATCCTGAAGAGGTTGTTAAGTATTTCTTCTTCAGTTTCTGTATCCACCGCAGATAAACAATCATCGAATAAGAGTATTTCCGGATCGTGAATTATTGCCCGAGCGATGGAGACTCTTTGTTTTTGTCCTCCAGAAAGGGTGATTCCTCTTTCACCTAGGACGGTTTCATAACCTTTACTGAATTTAATGATGTTTTTGTGAACTGATGCATTTTTGGCGGCTTCAATGATCTCTTCCTCTGACGCATCTGTCTTCCCGAACTTAATGTTATTCTTTATAGAGTCGCTAAAGAGAAAGGCGTCTTGTGGGACATAACCAATGCTCTTTCTAAGGCTTTCAAGATTCAGTTCAGAAATTTTTCGCCCATCTATCAGGATCTCCCCATTGTCTATATCGTATAGTCTGCCTATGAGTTCTAGTATAGTTGATTTTCCAGATCCTGTTTTACCTATTATTGCAAGGGTTTCCCCTTTTTCTACCTGGAAAGACACATTCTTTAAAGCTGTTATATTGGTGTCATCGTAGGTAAAACTTACATTCTTAAATTCGATGCTTCCTTCTATGTGATCCTCTTCCTGTTTTTTGTTCTTGATCTCAGGCTCTTCACTTAAGAATTCATTGATGCGTTCCTGGGAAGCTTCTGCTTGTTGAACAAGAGAAGTTACCCAACCTATAGATGCAACCGGCCAGGTAAGCATGTTTACATATAATATGAATTCAACCAGTACATCAATGTTTTCTATTTGTCCTGAAATGATCTGCCTTCCTCCGATATAGATTACGATGATGTTACTTATTCCGATCAAAAGCACCATTAAAGGAAAAAAGAAAGCCTGAACCTTAACAAGATCAATATTCTTGTCCCTGCTTCCGTTAGATAGCTCGGTGAAATTAGTATTGGTTTGTGGTTCCAGACCGTAGGATTTTATAACTGCAATTCCGCTGAAACTCTCCTGGGTAAAGGTGTTAAGCTTTGAGAGGTACTGCTGTACAATTGTGCTTCTATGATGAATAGCAACGCTCAATCTATAAATGGCAAAACTAAGAATGGGTAAAGGAATTACAGTATATAAAGTAAGCTCTGGAGCAGACCTGATCATAAAAATCAGTACAACTACAGTAGAGGCAAAAGTAGTAACACTGTACATGATCGCAGGCCCGAGGTACATTCTTACCTTGGAAACATCTTCGCTGATCCTGTTCATAAGGTCACCTGTCCTATTCTTTTTATAGAAATTAAGGGAAAGTTCCTGATAATGACGAAACACTTCGTTCTTAAGATCATATTCCATATGCCGGGAAACCACGATAAAGGTTTGCCTCATTAAGAAAGTAAAAAAGGCAGAGATAAGTGTAGTGCCTATAATTAGCAGGATATTATAAAAAAGTTCTTTTTTAACAGTAGCGATATCAGATACATTCCCGTTTACATATTCTTCTATGATTACCGTACTTTTTCCAATCAAGGGGATGTAGTATATAGCAAAGATCCTGGCAGCTATAGTAATAATTAGACCAACCAGAAGTTTCCATTTGTATTTATAGAAATATTTATTGAGGTGTCGAAGGTTCTTCATTCAATAAAATTGATAGAATTGAGGATTGTTTAATTTAACATGCTAAAAAATCCTGAAAATTAAAATATTATTATTTTTGCGCCGGATTTTTATTAAATTCTAAATCCTAAAAAATTAAAATCAACAATCTATGCAAGTTGACGTTCTAAATGCAAATGAACTAAAAAAAGCTGCTCCGGTATTCGGGCAGGTGTCGTTCGACGATCATGAACAAATCGTTTTTTGCAACGACAAAGATACAGGTTTAAAGGCAATTATTGGTATTCATAATACGGTTTTAGGGCCGGCGCTTGGTGGTACCAGAATGTGGAATTACACCAGTGAATGGGAAGCTGTGAACGATGTACTTCGTCTTTCCAGAGGGATGACCTTCAAGAGTGCGATCACGGGCCTTAACCTGGGTGGTGGAAAAGCAGTAATTATTGGAGATGCGAAAAAGGATAAAACGCCTGAACTAATGAAGCGTTTTGGAGAATTTGTTCATTCTTTAAGTGGTAAATATATCACTGCTGAAGATGTTGGAATGGAAACTTCGGATATGGACCTGGTAAGGGAAGTTACACCATATGTAACCGGGATTTCAGAATCTAAAGGGGGTGCCGGTAATCCTTCACCTATAACAGCTTATGGAGTATTCATGGGAATAAAGGCATCGGCTGAATTCAAATACGGAACCAATGACCTGGAAGGGAAGAAGGTACTGGTCCAGGGAATAGGTCACGTAGGAGAGACATTGGTTGAGTATCTTGTTGGAGATGGGGCAGAGGTCTTTATCGCTGATATTAATGAAGAGAGACTGGAAGAAGTAAGTAAGAAGTATGGAGCGACGATCTATACCAAAAGGGATATTTATTCAGCAGATGTGGATATCTATGCTCCCTGTGCCCTTGGTGCAACAATTAATGATGATACCATCGACAGATTAAAGGTCGATATCATTGCAGGAGCAGCCAACAATCAACTTGCTGATGAAGTTTCTCATGGAGAGATACTTCAGAGAAGAGGTATAGTGTATGCGCCAGATTTTCTTATCAATGCCGGGGGTATCATTAATGTGTACGCAGAGCTTGAAAATTACGACAAGCAGGAGATCATGAGAAAAACTGAAAATATCTATAATACCACTTTAAGGATCCTTGAAAAGGCTGCTAAAGATGATATTACCACTCACTTTGCTGCATTACAAATTGCAAGACAGAGAATTTTGGACAGAAAAAATCAGAATTTAAATTAGTCAGTTCTAATTAATTGATATTTTTGCAGGGCGAAAGTGAAAAACTTTCGCCCTTATAATTTCTAAAAAGTTCTTTTACAATTATGTTGACAAGAAGACATATCAGGGTTAAAGTAATGC
>CAYWAB010000217.1:0-3297 GCA_964456105.1 uncultured Christiangramia sp.
TACGCTTTACCTGGAAACCTTTTTGAGTTTTATATCTACAGAATATGTCCTTTATGGCCCGCGCCATTACATGGTGAATCCCAGGTAATCCATTTGCTGAAGGTGGCCCTTCAAAAAACACGAATGGCTCTTTACCTTCACGGGTGGTCACACTTTTTTCGAAAATATCATTCTCTTCCCAGTAGTCGAGTATTTCCTCTGCCACTTTAGGCAGGTCAAGACCTTTATATTCAGGGAATTTTCTGCTCATTATCTGCTTTTTTCAAATGATTTGCGAAAATAATGATTTTTAGCAAAAGAAGACGGAATAATACATTAAAATCTGCGTCACAAGCGTATTACAAGCAGCTTCAATCCCCTGAAGAATAATATGTTTGGTATCCAGATCTAAAAAGAATAAGACAGGGCGATGATCAAGTTCCTACCTGCTGCAGCAATTCCCGATGAATAGGTTCGATAGCGCTGATCGGTAATATTTTCCAGGGATACCGTAGCGAGCCAGTTAGGATTTACCTGGTACTGTCCGGTAAAATTTAAAGTGTACCAGGCTGGAGAATAAGGATTGCCATTTTCATCGAGGGCATACAAATAAGGTTTATCCTGCTCCCCTGGGGCCAGGTCTTCAAACTCAAATTCCCCATTGTATTCTGCAAACAGATCCAGTTTCAATTTTCTCTTATTCCAGATCAAATGGGAATTCCCGAACATGGGAGCGGCATGTCTCAAAGGCACATAATCTCCTCCATCATTTTCTTTTCCTTCAGTATAACTGAATTGGGAGGTAAAACGAAGTGCAACGGAAAGATCCATTTCCAATCCGGCTTCAACACCATAGACATAAGCATGGGAAGCATTCTGTATCGCCTGCACTCTACTCGGCTCTCCCTGGTAATCTATTTCTGTTACTCCATTAAGATTGAAATCACGGCGAACCATGGCATTATCGAGATAAGTATAATAGCCTGTTAAACCCAGCCGAAGATTTTCGGAAAAATTAAAATTCCCTCCAAGTTCTCCGTTGTATGCATATTCCGGCTTTAGATCAGGATTTGGGACTACAACAGAGCCCGGTTCAGAATCGAATATCTTTCCAATATCATCGATATTTGGTGCCCTGAAAGCGGTAGAAAATCCTACCCGCCAGTTAACGAAATCATTTTGCATCCAGTTCATCCCCAAGCTGCCGGTAAGCGCTCCGGTACTTATATCGGCATTGTCAAAAGGAAAATCGTAAAACCGGTCATCGAAAGTTGCGTCTACGAGTATATGATTATATCTTGCCCCAGCCTGAAGAGAGAGATCTTCTCTTAGTTTCCACTGGTAACTTGAGTATATTGCCAGGGACTGCCACCGGGAGCCATCCGGATACCTACTCGCGGTATCGCCAGTTTCAAATGTTTCTATATTTTGAAAACTCCCAGTAGAAGAAATAGAGTTTAGCACATATTCGGCTCCATAAAACAATTTACTTACCAAAAAATCCTTTTCAAAATCGATATTCATGGAGTAAGCATCCACATTTTCTTCGGTAGTAAAAAGAATAGGATCATTAAAACCACGGTCATTCCTGCTTTCTGCAAAGAATTGATAGGCTCCGGTAAACTGCATCTTATCGTACAGATCATAATCTCCCCTGTTATTGATATTCAGATCTCCAAGGAACCAGGTTTGCGGACCATAATACCATTCCGCAGAACGGAATACGCCATTCCTTTTTCTGTAGAGCCGGTCATATCTAGGAAAATCGGAAGTATTTGAAAAGTTCAGTCCAAGATTGATATCCCAGTCTTTAGAGGGCATGTACTTTATCTTTTGCAAGAAATTAATCTGCTCATAACCGGTAGGGCGTTGTACCCTGGGATCGTCATTCTCCACCATAATGTCTTCCCCATTTCGTCTTATCGCGTAATCAGGTCTCAGATAATCATCGGGTCCATGTTTCCCCATTTTCAGGTCTCCAAAATCTGAATACGTGATTCCGGATCTGAAAGCCCAGTTATCTAGGCCTACATTTAGATCGGCATGAACCGTATTCTCATTATTGGCAGTAGCAAACCGGGTATAGATATTCCCCGAAAAAGCGGTGGATTCATCAAAACTGAACCTTGGCTTCAAGGTATAAAAATTCATTACTCCACCAATGGCATCACTCCCATAAACCACAGACCCCGGACCGAGGATAACCTCAGCATTTTCAACCATCATTGGATCTATAGAGATTACATTCTGAAGATTTCCGCTTCGAAAAATGGCTGAGTTCATTCGAACTCCATCTACTGTTATGAGCAATCTGTTTGTGGAAAAACCTCTAATCATGGGGCTCCCCCCACCAAGCTGACTTTTCTGAACGAAAACCTGACCCGTACTTTCCAGAAGGTCTGCAGAAGTTTGAGGATTTGCCATTTGTACTTCTCCAGAGGTAATGCTAATGATCTTTTGCGGAATCTCATCTTTACTCAGTTTGAATCGTGCCACAGATAGAGTGACCTGATCCAACTGGTTCTCGAGTGATTCCAGTAGAACTATATTGTCATTATTTAAAATTTCACGTTTTCTCACGAAAGCTTCAGCATGAGAGAGAGATTTGAAAATTATCACTTCTGTATCGCTAAATCCTGAAATATCTGCTATCCCATTTATGTCACTGATCGCCGACTTCGTTTTTTCCTGATTAAATAGAGCAACATTCACAAGAGGTTCACGAGATTCTTTATCAAGGATCTTGATTTCCTGGGCAAATGATACCGAAAAAACAAATAGAAAAAGACTAAGGATTTTTAATCGCATTCAGTTGAAAATTTCATTTAAGACACTTAAAGAACGAGGTTTTTTAAATCCTTCTATATGCAATTCATAGTAAAGGAGTAACATACTTAGGAATTCGTTCCTTACCGTTTGGTTCAATTTGATGTGCTGCATGGCATCAAAATCAGTGCCTAAAAGCTCCTTTAGAAGCTCAACATTCCTTCCTTCTACACAATAATCATTAGTGCCTGAGCTTTGAAAAACCCCTTCAAGCAGGTTAAATACCTCATAATCAGTATTCCAGTAATCTGGCTGAAAACCGAGGTATTTTGTGAGGTTTAACAGGAAAAGTAGATGGAAGTTAGCCATCTTTTCCGAACTGTCAAGATATTCCAGGCTATAGTCCAGATAATTGAAAAGGGCCTCATTAGGTTCTTCTTCCTGTATGGTGTTTCTCAGCATTTCAGCCAGAAACATCACCATAGCCGATTTTACAGGATGAGTATGCAAAGAAGAATATGGCTTGGAAACCTTGGCTTCTTTTAAATATTC
>CAYWAB010000218.1:0-3252 GCA_964456105.1 uncultured Christiangramia sp.
ATAATTCCCCTCAAAATCTGTCATTACACCATTTGTCGTTCCTTTAAGTAAAACGGTAACTCCGGGTAGCGGCCCATTCTCGTCGGTTACCGTACCCGATACCGTAGTGGTTTGGGCAAATGAAGTAAAACTTATTAAGCTCAGTAGAACAAAAAAAGTGAGACTTCGTGTCCGGGAGCATAAATCGCGAAGTAAATAATTTGTCATCTCTAATTTTTATTTATTAAATGTTAGTGAAATAACCTGCCTTAAATCAGTATTTAATTTTAACATTTACGAAAACGATTGAATTATTAAACTTAAGTTAAAATTAGGAGGTTATAGGTTAACAAATATATCTGGAGCTTGTATAAAATAATAACATTTTTGTTGCAATAAACTAAAAAAATTGAAGCATTAAGGGGTATTGGAGGGTGTTAATAGAGGTTGACCTTAAGTCTTTTGATAAATATCAACAAATGTAAATATTTTAACATATTGAGGTTTCAATTCTCCAATCACGAAATCGATTTCATAAGTTCAATTAAGAAGAGTTTTTTTGGAAAAAACTTCTGGACTATTTTTGGATCCATTCCTTTATGTTCTATTCTAGTTCTTTAACATGGATATATTTTTCCAAATTCTTATAGGTTTTTAGGCTCCCAGATTACATTATTCATCAAATTAAATTTCATATAATTTAGATGGGGGTATAATGCAATACGATCTTAATCTATAATGAATAACGATAAAGGATAAAAATTGGATTTAAACCTATTTAAGTAAATCTAAAATGACTTACCAATAGCACTGACCTGATTTTGACTCTGTGATTCAATCGAGTTTTAAAATTACATTTGAACTTAAGCCTTACATAGATGCAGGTCTTTTTATATTCAATAAAATCTGGATTTCAGGAATCTTTAATTTATAAGATAATCCCTTCTCAATTGTTTCAAATTGTTTGTGCCTGATTTAAAATTTTATTGGTTATTTTGGCAACCAAAGTGCTTATTCAATAAATTTGTACTAAGTAAAGGTCTGTTTTTTAGCGAAGTAATCCGTTATAAAGGGATTTTGAGAACTTTTTTCCGATAAGATTCGTAAATATACTAGGCTAAATATTTAATTTCAAGGCCTAAAAAAGTACGGGAAGTCTTAAAAAATTAGGAAAATTCTTACTTTGAAAGACAAATGCTGAATAAAAAATATACATTAAAAGACGTTTAACGAGGATAACAACCTAATATCAATGGGAAAGATTAGATGCATATTTTTCTTTATAATGCTTTCCATGGGGATGTCCTTAACCTCTTTTGCCCAGAAAGAACCGCCTCCTCCACAAACCCGAAATCATAGGGGTGGACCTCCCTGTATTCCGCAGGCTGAAGGGAATCCAAATCCGGGGAGGCCGGGTGTACCGCCACCTCCAGGACTTTGCCTCCCTATAGATGATTACGTTTATCTTTTAATGGCCATCGGAGTTATGTATGGCTGTTATAAATTAAGGGATGTAGAGCTCACTTAAGACAGCTCAGTTATTCTTTTTACATATTTCCCTATCACATCAAATTCAAGATTTACCACATCTCCTTCTTTTAGGTTTTTAAAGGTGGTATGCTCGTAGGTGTAAGGAATTATAGCCACGCTAAATTCATTTGGTTTCGAATTCACAACCGTAAGACTAACTCCGTTTACGGTAATTGAACCTTTTTCGATCGTAATATTTCCAATGCTAGGATCATACTTAAAGGTAAACTCCCAGCTTCCATCCTTTTCTATGATTTTTTCACACACAGCAGTTTGATCTACGTGGCCCTGAACTATATGCCCGTCTAACCTATCTCCAAGTTTCATTCCTCGCTCCAGGTTAACCTCATCACTTTTCTTTAAAGTGCTCAGATTCGTTTTATTCAGCGTCTCCTCAACTGCTGTTACTGTATATTGGGTATCCTTTATAGAAACAACAGTTAGGCATACCCCATTATGAGAAACACTTTGATCTATTTTTAATTCGGGAGTCATTTTTGCCATTAGAGTAATGTGGAGATTAGTTCCCGATTTTTTAAGATCAATGACTTTTGCCGTTTCTTCTACTATACCTGTGAACATTCTTTTCTATAATAATAGTTACATTTGTGTGTAAAATTAAATATTATATCGGGAAACTTTATGAAACATACCGAAATGATCAAATTGGGAATAAGTATTGGAGATCTTAACGGGATAGGAAGCGAAATTGTGTTGAAGACTTTTGACGATCCAAGGATGCTGGAATTTTGTACCCCGATCATTTTCGCCTCTTCCAAAATAATTAATTTTCTTAAAAAACATTACAACCTTTCCATGCACTTCCAGGGGATAGACGACCCTTCAAAGGCTATTGATGGAAAAATCAATGTAATGAATCTATGGAAAGAGAATGTGAATATAAATTTTGGTGAAGAGGATCCAAATATTGGGAAATATGCTTTTATCTCTCTTGAGGCAGCAACGAAGGCCCTAAAGAATGACCAGATAGATGTTCTAGTAACTGCCCCAATTAATAAAAGTACGATCCAGTCTGAAAAATTCAATTTCCCCGGTCATACAGATTATCTTGCTCAGGAATTGGAGGGTGAGAGCTTGATGTTCATGATCACAGATACTCTTAAAATAGGTTTATTAACAGATCATGTGGCCTTAAAGGACATAGCTTCGGTAATCACTCCTGAACTTATTGAAAAAAAGGTAAATATCATCCAGCGAACTCTTAAGCAGGATTTCCGTGTTGAAAAACCTAAAATAGCCGTTTTGGGAATAAATCCTCATGGTGGAGATCATGGGGTAATCGGAAAAGAGGATGAAGAAACCATGAAGCCTACCATTAAAAAAATGAGAGACCGAGGTGATCTTGTTTTTGGTCCTTATTCTGCAGACAGTTTCTTTGGTTCTAAAAATTACAAGAATTTCAATGCGGTAGTCGCTGCTTATCATGACCAGGGTCTGATTCCGTTTAAAACCTTGTCTTTTGGACAGGGTGTTAATTTTACTGCTGGACTAAGTAAGGTAAGGACATCGCCAGATCATGGTACCGCATTTGAAATAGCCGGAAAAAATGAAGCTAATATCAATTCTTTTAAAGAAGCTGTTTTCAAAGGCATTGAGATCTTTAAGGCCAGGGAAGAATACAAGACTTTGACTGAAAATCCATTGAAAAAACAAGGAAGGAAGATGTAAACAAAAATTTGTTTATAAAAAGACCATAATTGATTAATTTTTATATCTTTGCAC
>CAYWAB010000219.1:0-3219 GCA_964456105.1 uncultured Christiangramia sp.
TTACTTATTAAGTCATATTTTGGATAATTTTAGACCCCTTTAGTCATCACAATGGTCTCAGAATCATTATTAAGGTCATAGTCCATTTTTTCCTTAAACCAGGTATCCTCGTCCTGACTGTTTCTTAACTCAAGCTGTTTTGCTCTTGCCTCCTCGATTCTTTTGTTTATTGATTCCTGTGCTTTCAGGTTTGTAAATGCTAAAACAATTAAAATTGAAGTTGTTATTATGGTTTTCATATTTGCTTTATTTATAATGGTTTATTCTCTTTTATTTTAAAATGATTTGTTCTCTGCTATTTCGAAATTGTAGGTTGCACCTTCTTCCGGACGAATCATCATGGGATGAGTGCTTCTTCCCATTTCTCCTAAAGCGATCCAGCTTGCATTTTCTCCATCTGTAGAAAATAACACTTCTGCCTGATCCTGAACATCCAGTGTAATTTCCCTCATTAAAGGTGAAACTTTCTTCATCTTGATCTCACCGTTCTTCCAGTTTGCCAGGCTTTCC
This sequence comes from uncultured Christiangramia sp., assembly GCA_964456105.1. GTDB lineage: Bacteria > Bacteroidota > Bacteroidia > Flavobacteriales > Flavobacteriaceae > Christiangramia. Next base: position 511 of record CAYWAB010000219.1, read on the forward strand.
TGATTTCCATAGATGTATAGATCATCTTCTACATTTAAGACCTTTACTTTAAAGGTGACTTTATAAGTCTCATTGGAAAGGTTTTTTTCCCATTGTGGTTTTAACTCCTGCAAATAGGTATTCATAGCCGTTCGAAGTGCCGGAATGTAGCTGGTTAGATGTCCTTCCTCAGGATACTCTTCGATTTTCACCTGGAAATTTTCAGAATCCAGAGTATCTTTCAATAAGGCATAAGCCTCCTTATTTGATGGTCCCCAACCCCAGGTGGCTTCGTCTGCATGGCTCATAAAAAAATGTTTTTGGGAAGTCAATTTTTGAGGATCAAATTTCCTCAATCGATTCAGGAGGTACTGGTCATCAAATTTTAGGTTTGGTGAGATAGCAACATAATTATCAAATAGTTCTGGTGACTCGGTTAGCGCGTAAACTAAAAACCCAGCGCTTAATGAATGCCCCACCGCCATTCTGTTCGGTAAGGTTCTATAATTGGACTCTACATAAGGAATTACTTCATTCTTCACGTATTTATAAAAGGCTTCTATGTTTCCTTTTCGTCCACCTAATCTTTTGGTGTGAGATGGTAAAAGATCACTGTTTCGAGCATATACCCAGGTTTTCTTGCCATCTACCTCTTCAAAGATCGTTGTGGCCTTGATTCCTACCAATATTGTACCCTGGTCACTACCTTTTGAAATATTCGCAATAGAGCTGGCGTAATCAAAAAGTTCACGGTTTTGCGCATCAAAAACATAGATGACATTATAAAATACGTGGGGATTATCATAGCCAAGTGGTTTGTAGATCATTATTTCTCTGGTCTGATCCAGCTCCTTCGATTCAATGGTTACCTCATCTATAGTAGAGTATTGTGCAAATGATTTTACGGTGCATACAAAAGCTATTAGTGTGATATAGATTAAATTTTTCATGATTGTATATTTTTCAATTTTTATTAAAGTGAATTTTCTAAGCTGCTAAGGTCTTCTTGTGTGAAAAGACCGTTTTCTTCGTAGTTATCTTTACAATATTCGAGTGCCTGTCTTCCTTTTTCAGTCTCTACATTATTTTTGAGCGATAGATTTGCGATACGATAAGTCATTCTTAATTTATAGTCATCTGAAAGCACTTCCCGGCTTCTTTCGAGAAAGTCTATACCTTCAGCGATTTTATTCTGCTTTATATAGGATCTTACAGGTCTGAAGATATTTGCATAAAAAACCTGTGGTTCCACCGTATGAAATTCCTTTATAGCTCTGTTATAGTGTTCGATCGTTTCCGGATACATTTCCATGTTAAAGTAACCGTTGGCAACATTTACGGCGTCTAAAGGTTTGCCATAAAACAACTTGTGTCTTTTTATAAAATCAACTAGGTATTCCCATTCTTCCTTACTTTTTTTGTTGAGAATATCCATATAATAACTATCGATGTCTCCCATTGTATATTGACCCTGAATTCCGTAGTTCTTTTTAAGATTAGCCAGGTAATTTTCTTCAAAATCCATGATTGTTGAATAGGCATCAGTACTGCTATAGTCTTTATAGATAAATTTTAAACCCTCTAATAAACCATTGGTTACAATGGTCTGGTGATTCGCTTCAAAGTTTTGGTTGGAAAATTTCACATTTTCGTTAGGGGTATTCTTGTATATGCTGTCAATAACACCTCCAGCCTCAAATCTTGATGGTGGATCCAGGGTTGCATTAGCGATAAAATAGTAGATATTTCTACCATCATAGTTCTTAAAAAAATCAGCTAACTTTTCTTTGTTCTCATCATTTTCTCTTAGATAAGTCGATAAACTTATGAATCCGTGAAAAGGATTATCATCCCTTAACATTAGAATATGGTTATATTCAGCGCCATTGGAATGACCTATCATTGCATTAAAACCTGAAGTATTGTATTTAGCGTCTATAAATGGAACAAGTTCGTCTATCAAAAATTCTGTAAAATACGCTCCATCACCTTTGCTATAGAAATCATCATTCCGCTTAGACTGATAGATTCCAACAACTATAGATTCAGGAATAACATTATATTGGGACCTTGAAAGCGCATGCACATAGGCTTTTGCCACGTCAAAATTATCGCTTTGTGCATCGGTCAGATAAATAACAGGATATGTTTTTTCTGATGTATAATTTTCGGGCACGGATACTTTCAGCATTCTTTTAGTGCCCATCTTTTTGGAATCAACATATTGAATATCATAATCTAGCCCCAGTTTTTCGGCATCCAGATTATCCATCCAGGTTTTGATGACGTAATCGCCTTTTGCATTTTTGTTTTCTAGTATAATGTTTGGATTGTCGGTGTGTCTTTTAATAACACCTTCCTTATCCCAACTACCCCGCGTGAATTTAAATTCTGCTGGATATTCAAGTTTAAGCTCGATGCTTCTCTTATGCTCTGAGATTTTGTTCAGTTTTACCTGATCTACTTTCCAGTTCCCCAGTGCTTCCTGGTTTCCTGAGATGTAAACTTCATCAGACGAATTAGGAACCATTACTGTAATGGTTTTTGTCTGTTGACTCCATAGGGTAAAGGAGCCCATTAGCAGGAATGCAATTATTAGATTTTTCATAATGATTGTTTTTAGGTTTGTCTGATAATAAGTAAAGTCTGTGCCAAAATAGTAAGACACTGATAACCAAATAAATACAAAAAATAAAGAATTACGGAAGTGTTCGATAATGAACAGTAATT
>CAYWAB010000220.1:0-3218 GCA_964456105.1 uncultured Christiangramia sp.
TTTGGCAAAAATTGGAAATATAGATGTAGGAGACTTCCCGTTGCTTTTGGCACCGATGGAAGATGTAAGTGATCCACCTTTTCGTGCACTTTGTAAAGAGCAGGGAGCAGATGTTGTTTATACAGAATTCATTTCTTCGGAAGGGCTTATTCGGGATGCTGCGAAAAGCACCATGAAGCTGGATATTTATGAAAAGGAAAGGCCTGTGGGAATTCAGATTTTCGGGGCTAACCTTGAGTCCATGCTTCAATCTGTCGAGATCGTCGAAAAGTCAGGACCGGATATTATCGATATCAATTTTGGTTGCCCTGTTAAGAAAGTGGTTTCTAAAGGAGCCGGAGCCGGAATTTTAAAAGATATAGATCTAATGGTTTCACTTACCGAAGCCATGGTAAAACATACCAAACTTCCTGTTACCGTGAAAACCCGTCTGGGTTGGGACCATGATTCCATTAAGATCGTTGAGGTTGCCGAAAGGCTACAGGATGTAGGCTGCCAGGCCATTTCCATTCATGGGCGAACTCGTGCTCAGATGTACAAAGGGGAAGCAGACTGGAGACCAATTGCAGAAGTCAAGAACAATCCTCGAATGCATATTCCCGTCTTTGGAAACGGAGATGTCGATTCTCCCGAAAGAGCTGTTGAAATGAGGGATAGATATGGTCTTGATGGCGCTATGATAGGCCGTGCGAGTATTGGATATCCCTGGTTCTTTAGAGAAGTCAAGTATTATTTTGAAACAGGTGAACACCTTGCACTACCAACTCTTCAGGAAAGGGTAGATGCAGCAAGAAGGCATTTGCAAATGGCAATTGACTGGAAAGGAGAAAAACTTGGTGTTTTCGAAACACGCCGTCATTACACAAACTATTTCAAGGGTATTCCTCACTTTAAGGAATATCGCATGAAAATGGTCACCAGTGACGATTCAAAAGATGTTTTCGAAGCTTTTGATGAAGTAGAGGAAAAGTTTGCCGATTATCAATTTGCTTAGACTTCCAGAGCTTTTTTACTTCTTCCGGCAGCGATATAGGATGCGATAAGCCCTAATGTAAAAATCGTCAGTACCACAATTATCACATTTTCTGCCTTCATCTGAACGGGGTAGGGCAGGTTAGGAGTGATCATAACAAGATCGAAATTCAACTGAAGTATTATAAGGATAATTGCTACTACCAAACCAATTAATCCTCCCAGACAGGTCATTAACATCCCCTGCAGAAAGAAAATACTCTTTATCTGGTTTGGGGTAGCTCCCAGATTAAATAGTGTTTTTATATTTTCCCTTTTATCCAGGATCATCACAATTATAGATCCTACCACATTAAATAATGCGATGGTAAGGACAAGGGTAAAAATGAGGTAGACAAATAGATTTTCAGAATTCAGCATTTTATTCAATGCCTCGTTTAACTCAGCTCTTGTCTTTATTTCAACATTTCCTTCAAATATTTCAGAGATTTTTTCACTAACCTCGTCGAGGGAAGCATCAGGACTAAGCCTGAATTCTATAGCCGAGATCTCATTAGGCTCCATATCCAGAAGATTTCTTGCAAATTCAAGATTTGAGAAAACAAATTTATCATCTAGTTCCTCATTTATACTATAGATACCGCTAACAACTACCTGTCGCTGGGTAAAGGCGCTTTGCAAATTGGTCATTGTGATCTGACCTTTTCCGGGCTTAGGCACCATAATCTTTAAAAGATTCTGGTAATTAAAAGTTCCAACATCGAGAAGTCTGGATAAACCATTTCCGATAACCACCTGCGGTTCACTTTTGGTTAGCCAGGTTCCAAAAACTACGGCGCTGTCTATTTTATTTACCCTGCGGTAATTATTATCGACACCTTTAATAAATGCCGGATTGGTCTTTGATTTATAACTCAGTATTACTCGCTCTTCAATTACTTCGCTAAATTCTTTTATGCCATCTATCTTATAAAGCTGTTCTTTTTGCCTTTCAGAAATCGAAATTACCTTACCCTGTTTAGGTAAAGCTTTTAGATCAGGGTCGAATTCATTGGAGAAGGAAAGGCTGAAATCACGCAATCCCGAAAAACCACTTAGAACGATGAATAAAGAAAAGGCTCCGGCAAAAACTCCAATTGCAGCGATGATCGTAATGATATTGATAGCATTACTTTTACTCTTAGTGAATAAATACCGCTTTGCAATGTAGAGTGGGAATTTCAAATCAGGATTTTTTCCGCTTGTCCAGTAGATCAGGATTCGATATTGGATCCTCCTTCCCTTTAATAGACTTTTCTATTTTGTCGATATATTCCAGGGAATCATCTAAATAATAATTAAGATCGGGCATTTTCCTAAGCTGATGCTTTGTTCTTTGAGCTAACTCATGCTTGATCTTGGATTTATTTTCCTTGATCTCATCAAGTACTTCTTTCTGGTGTTTTACCGGAAAGATGCTTAGATATGCCTTCGCAATAGAAAGATCTGTAGTAACCCTTACTTTGGAAACCGAGATCAATATTCCGCTTCTTCCACTTTCCCTTAAGAAATTTTGCAAAATATCCGCTAGGTCCTTTTGCAATAATCCTCCAATCTTTTTCTGTCTGTTTGTTTCCATACTACAAAAGTAAAATTTTTAAATGTGAATTATCCTTGTAGGCTTGAAATTGAATCATATAATATTAAATAATGATATTTGTGGTATAAAAAGTATCCTATGAAAAGAATAGAACATATTGGTATTGCAGTTAAAGATCTTGATGCAGCCAATCAAATTTATAAGGCAGTTACGGGAGTCGAACATTATAAAACCGAAACTGTTGAATCTGAAGGTGTGTCTACTTCATTTTTTAAGGTAGGAGAAAGTAAGATAGAGCTTCTCGCTGCCACAAAACCGGATAGTCCCATTGCAAAATTTATAGAGAAAAGAGGGGAAGGAATACATCATATAGCCTTTTATGTGGATGATATCATTGCTGAAATTGAAAGGCTTAAAGCTGAAGGTTTCAGACTATTAAATGAGGAACCAAAACCTGGCGCAGATAATAAGCTGGTTGCCTTTATGCACCCCAAAGATGCTAATGGGGTTTTGGTGGAATTATGCCAGGATAAAGAATAGAAAAATTTTGTTTGGTGTATAAGATGCAATTATCTAAATTTGCGCACTCGATACGAACAAGTATCAGGTCCCATAGCTCAGTTGGTTAGAGCACCTGACTCATAATCAGGTGGTCCCTGGTTCGAGC
>CAYWAB010000221.1:0-3197 GCA_964456105.1 uncultured Christiangramia sp.
GTTGGTACCGCAACCTTCTTCTTTCCAGCCTGCATGAACTGCAATAATGCCATCTGTGCAGTTGCATCCTGGCAGGCAATCCTGTCTGGTGAGAATTCAACATAATCCTTACCTCTTTTATAGGCTTGTGTAGCTTCACCATCCCATAAGTGAGAATAAAGAATTTTTTCTGAAAGTGTCAAAGGTTTACCTACAACTTCGCGAGCTTTATTAACTCTCTCGGCCATGTTGCTATAAACCTTTTTGATCATATCAATATCGTATGCCATTTTCTATATGTTTTTTTGTTCTAAAAAAGTCTTGCAAAAATAAGGATTTTAGAACGATTTTTAAAATTAGTGGCGATAGTCAGAAATTAGTATAAATAATTTCGAGAATTATAATTTTTACCTTTAAAAATTCACTAAAACTCAATAATATGATGTAAAATTGAGAATTTGGTAATATTATCTAAATCTTTTAGAGGATTTAAACTTGTTGTTCTCCAAATGAATAAGATTTTTACGCCTGAACAGGTAAATTACCGGTGCAAAAAAAGGAAGGAGAATCATGGATAGTATCCAGAAAAAACGATCCTTTATTTTCATGGTGATCATGTCTAAAAGTACAATCAACCAGAAAATAAAAATCAGAACATTACAGGACCAGGTCAAAATAAGACTTTGAGTTTCCTCCAAATTAAAAACGTTCGCAAAAAAAGAAGCTCCCCAAAGCAGGTAAAAAATAATGGCGCTAATAAGCCTGTTTCTTTCAAAAAATATAATCAAACTAAAAAAGTTTTTTTATGATCTCCTCTTCGGTAATACCTTCGGCTTCTGCTTTGTAGTTTTTAATGATACGGTGTCTTAGAATTCCGAAAGAAACTACCTGAACATCTTCGATGTCAGGAGAAAATTTTCCATTTACGGCGGCGTGAGTCTTGGCAGCCATGATAAGGTTTTGAGAAGCCCTTGGCCCTGCTCCCCAGTCTACATAATTCCTAACAAGTTCCGGAGCTTTTCCATTTGGCCTAGTTTTACCAACAAGTCCAACCGCATATTCAATGACATTATCCGGCACCGGGACTCTTCTAATTACGTGCTGTATATCTGATATCTCCTGAGCGTTGAAAAGAGCGTCCACCTGTTGCACATTATCTGAGGTTGTTGTTTTCACGACATCAACTTCTTCCTTAAAACTTGGATACTCCAGGTTAATTGCAAACATAAAACGGTCCAGTTGTGCTTCCGGTAAGGGATAGGTTCCCTCCTGCTCTATTGGGTTCTGTGTAGCCAGTACAAAATAAGGGAGATCCAGCTTATAATGGTGCCCTGCAACAGTAACCGCTCTCTCCTGCATTGCTTCCAGCAGAGCAGCCTGGGTTTTGGGGGGAGTACGGTTAATCTCATCTGCCAACAGAATATTGGTAAATATCGGTCCTTTAATGAATTTGAATTTCCTGTTCTCATCAAGGATCTCAGCCCCTAGAATATCACTGGGCATAAGATCTGGAGTAAACTGTATCCTCTTAAAATCAAGACCAAGCGCCTGTGCGATGGTATTTACCATTAAAGTTTTTGCTAGCCCTGGAACGCCTATCAAAAGGGAGTGGCCTCCTGAAAAAATAGAAAGCAGGATCTGGTTTACCACCTCATCCTGCCCTACGATCACCTTGGCGATCTCTTTTTTTAGATCTCGATGTTTGCTTACTAATTTCTCAACCAATGCAACGTCGCTCATAAGTTTACTAGTTTTTCACCCAATCGCTGGTATACTCACATTCCCGAAATTTACCATTTACTTTTATATAAGTATCCGCGATCTTATCTTTTTGCCATTTCTCTATAGCATTCAGTTGTTTGTCTCTAAGGGCAAGTTCTTTAATTTTCAAGTAATCTGTAGCATAATCTGCTTCATGCTCAGTGATCTTTTTAGTGACCTTGATAATTTTAAATTGTGGCCTTCCAGTTCTATCCTGCTGTGTAAGGACCTGGGAGACCTCTCCTTCTTCCAGACCTTCTACCTGCTTGAACAGCTGAGGATCTATTTTAGTTAGCTCAAAACGAGTATCACCTGTTCTTGGATTGATCAACTTTCCGCCTTCACTTCTTGTTTCCTCTTCATCTGAGGCTTCCCTTGCGGCAGCAGCAAACTCAATATCTCCATTTACGATCTTACTTCTTAGCTCATCAATTTCATCCTTGGCTGCTTTAACCGATGCGTTCGTAACATCAGGAATCAAAAGAATATGTCTTAGATCAACGGTTTGACCTCTAATATCGTCAATTTGAATGATATGATATCCAAATTCAGTTTCGAAAGGTTCACTTACCTCTCCTTCCTGTAGACTAAACGCAACATCCTTGAATTCCTTTACGAAAGGATCCTTCCGTGAAAGTGTTATCCTTCCCCCACCAGAAGCGGTACCGGGATCCTGAGAATATAATACGGCCTTGGTCGAAAAACTAGCACCGTTATCCAGTATATCTGCTCTAAATTCGGCTAAACGCTCTTTTACTTTTTGTCTTTCACCTTCCGGAATTTCAGGTTCAATAACGATCTGGGAAAGTTCTACTTCTGTTCCAAACAACGGCTTTTCTTCCATCTGGGTATAGTACTGCCTAACCTCCTCCGGAGTGATCTCAATCTCTTCGATGATCTTTTGCTGCATTTGCTGGGCAAGTTGGCGTTGTTTGTTTATACGAAATAACTCGTCACGCAATTCAGCTTCATTATCCTTATTATAGAACTCAAGAAGCTTATCCATAGAACCCGCCTGTGCAACAAAGCCCTGAATTTGCTGATCTATTATGGAGTTTATCTGAGCATCAGGTACAATGATACTATCCTGTATGGCATGGTGTGCATAAAGTTTGTTTTCCATCAAAGAACCAGCAAGATTACAGTCGGTAACATCTGCCGTAGAAATCCCCTGGCTTTGCATATCCTTGTACATAAGATCTATATCGCTTTCCAGGATAATATAATCACCAATAACGGCGGCAATTCCATCCACCTTTCTTCTTTGAGTGCCTTGCTGGGAAGTTTCTTCCTTTTTTGTTTCAGCATCTGGCTGAATAGAGGTACTATCAGTTACAATAACTTCCTGTGCAAAGGAATTTCCAGCCATCAACATGGCGATTCCAAAAAATACTCTATTAATTGAATACTTCAAATTCATTATTTTTAATCGCATCTTTAGTAATATCTTTTTCTAA
>CAYWAB010000222.1:0-3196 GCA_964456105.1 uncultured Christiangramia sp.
AAAAAACATAGCTGGAAATAAGTATAAGGACGTTTTGAGCCTTTAACCTTTGACTTCCTATGACCCAATAAAGGAGGAAAATAACAGGAAGGAAAAATGCGTATTCAAAGGAGTTAAATAGCAATCTTTATATGTTTTGGTAACAAATGTATAGAATTTTTTAAATAAAAAACCCCGGGAATTATTCCCAGGGTTTTGATTTATTAAGATATTAACTATTAATTGAAGTTAAAGCAATCTCCTCCACTTTGAAGCGGATCATCTGTAGAGAATGCTATTACAGAACGACCGAATAAACTTGAGGTATAGAATGCTGTTCCGTCATAAGTTGAACAAGAATATGAGTTGTCTGCACTATAGTAAATATGTCTGGCCTGGCTTACAGTCTCACTAACTGCAGAACGGAATCTTATAGGACCTGAGTTACCAAGTAAGTCTGGTTCAGCAAAAAGACCACATCTGGTATAGTTTCCTGGACCATCAAAATTAGCACAGTTGCCCTGAGTAGCTGTACCGTTATAGATTCTACTATTTAAAGTAAACTGAATATTAACAGGGGAGTTTCCAGCTGCACCAGATAAAACGAAGTTGAAAGATTGAACAGCTCCAGGAGCTCCTAGTTCTGGATGTGGAATTGGATCCTCAGTGTCAGTATAGCATCCTGTTTCACAAGTGTAAGAACCGGTTTTGGCTTCTACAGGAGCTCTAGATGTTTCTTTTACTATGTAAGCTTCTGCTTCTTTTCCTTTATAGGTCATATTGCTAACCAACGGGTTTGATCCGTCAGCACCTACCTGAAAATCGAAACTGAAGTCATCACCTTCGAAATGAATTTTACCGGCTTTTGCTTTAGTTAAATTTTCTTTAGATCTGAAAGCAGAAAGATCCCCGGTAGGAAATAGGAAAGAAACCGCAGGTTTGCTTTTTCCATCCATTTCTATAAGAATTGTAGCTCTGTGAGATCCATCAAAAGTGGTAAATGTTCCTTCGTAGATCCCAAAATTAGAAGTGTCGAATTTTCCATTGGCTACCTGTTCCTCCAGGTTTAGCGCTTCTTGATCTTCAATTCCAGCAACGTCATTTTCCGTTGTACAGGAAAAAAGCAGTGTACTAATTGAAATAATTGTTAAAAGTTTTTTCATAGGTGAAATGATTAATTAGTTAATTCTAACCAGTGATTATCAATGCAATATACCTTAAAAATTATATAATTCACTGACAATCGGTAAAGGTTAATTGTTTTTTAACGTAAATATTTTAATTCAAACGTAATGCGAATATAGGGCTTTAGAAAATTATCATTATTAAATTATTCTAAAAATAATGAAAATATTCAAATTTTTAAAAATCGTAATTTTGCTGATAAAGAGCAATGATTTACGAACTATTGCTTTTCAACAGCCGCAACTTCCTCCGCAGTGACCATATCATCGATATTATTTGACCAAGAATTCATTACGTAATTAAGAGCATCAGCAACTTCCTGATCGCTTAATCCCATAGGAGTCATTACATTGTCATATTTTTCGCCATTAACTTCAATAGGTCCTTGCATCCCGTATTTAACACCTCTTATGCTTGCTTCTCTTTTTTCGGTAAGCCAGTTAGAACCGTCTAATGGCGGGTAAGTTCCCGGAATACCCTTCCCGGTAGGTAAATGGCAAGTTACACATAGGTCTGAATAGATTTCCTTTCCCCTTTTAATACTTGCCTGAAGCGGCGAGGCTTCACTTGATTTCTCAGAAGAAGGTATGATATAAGATTCCTCTTCCTTATTTTCTTCTTTTTTATCTGATTTACAGCCTACTATGGCTAAAAGCCCGACAATTAACAGTAATTTTTTCATTTAGATTATTTGTTATGAGTTAGTTTGGCAATTCCTTTTCCTTCTACTGCGACATAGATATAACCATCAGGTCCTTGTTTCACGTCTCTCAATCTTCCTATCCCTTCCAGTAATTTTTCTCTTTTAGTTATCTTTTTGTCATCAAGCGTTAAATGTTCAAGATATTGAAATTTTAAAGACCCTACTAATAGGTCTCCCTTAAGATCTGGATATTTATCTGAGGTTACAAATTCAAATCCGCTTGGAGCTATCGAGGGTAGCCAGTAAAAGATAGGATCTTCCATTCCTGGCTTTGATCTTTCATCAGTGATCGGTGTACCGCTATAATTTTCTCCATAAGTAACTACTGGCCAACCGTAATTAGCACCTTTCTTAATTACATTGATTTCATCTCCTCCTTTTGGTCCATGCTCATGCACCCATATCTCTCCGGTCTCCGGATGTAATATCATACCTTGTGGATTTCGATGTCCATAAGAGAATATAGCATCTTTAGCATCTTCTTTATCCACAAAGGGATTATCTGAAGGAATTGTTCCATCTGGATTTAAGCGGTATATTTTTCCGTTATCCCTGGTTATATCCTGGGGGTTTACATCTCTTTCTCCACGTTCGCCAGCGCTGAAATAGAGGTATCCCTGCTTATCAAATGCGATTCTTGATCCAAAATGCTGTCCCTTAGTAGTATTAGGTGAAGCTTTATATAAAACTTCTTTCTGGACCAATTCGTTATTTTTCAGTTGAGCACGCATCAATGCAGTATTTCCACCCTCACCTTCCCCCTCTGTAGAGGCATAAGTGAAATAGATCCAGCCGTTATTTTCATAGTCCGGATGCAGCACTACATCCAATAGTCCGCCCTGGCCACGATTATAAACTTCAGGGCCACCACTTACTTTTATCTTTTGTCCATTTTTGAAGTGAATGATGTCTCCATTCTTTTCATTTATTAAAATACTTTCATCTGGTAGGAATGTGAAACCCCAGGGTATCTCAAGACCCTCAACCACCATTTCGTAAGAATAGTCATCAGAAGAACTTGCAGGTATGGGATCAGGTACATTTGATTGCTCTGTTTGTTCTGTAGCTTGCGCCTCAGACCCATCGATCTCGGCCGTGTCAGATGTTTTTCCGTTTTCTCCACATGCCATAAGAGTTATACCGATCACACAACCTAAAATAATTTTTTTCATAGCCTTTATAAATATCGTTTCATTCATTAATGAAATCTAAGATATAAAAAATTAGAACTTTCCATTGTGAGAGTGGAAATATTATTATATTTGCCGCCCGTTAAAGACATAGAAGTCTAATTCGGGGTGTAGCGTAGCCCGGTTATCGCGCCTGCTT
>CAYWAB010000223.1:0-3068 GCA_964456105.1 uncultured Christiangramia sp.
GGAGAAAACGATACGATAGTGAATAATCCCGGATTAAGAGTTAAACTTCCTACAGAATTTTTCCGTCAAAAGATCTTGGCAAAAGAAGGTAGTGATGTACTTCTAAATAACAATAATTTTGAGAATTACTTTAGAAGTCTGTTGATCAAAGCCGAGGCGACGGGGACTGGAGGAAGCATGATATTTTTTAACCTTTCGGCAACCAATTCACAGATCACGCTCTATTATACAAAAGAAGTTGAGGAGATCAATGATGCTGGAGAGGTTGTAACAGTGAGAGAAAGGGATGCTTATGATCTTATCTTTGAAGGTAACAGGTTTAACACCATTAAAGGCAGTTTTCCTGAAGCTATTCTTCAGGAAATAAATTCTCAGTCGGAGGAAACAGGTGTAGAAAATATTTATCTCAAGGGGCTTGAAGGTAGTATGGCTGTAATTGAATTATTCGAGGACCAACAGGAGCTAGAGCTATTAAGGGAAAATAACTGGCTTATTAACGAGGCCAACTTAACTTTTTATGTAGACAGAGACGCGCTTACCGGTGAACTAATAGAGCCGGAAAGATTGTTGTTATATGATCTCGATAATAATACAGTGATCACAGATTATGTTAACGATCCCGGAGTTAGTCAGGGAAATCCATTGAATTCCAGATTGACTTTTTCGCCACGACTGGTGAGAGATGAGGACGGTAACGGGGTTTATTATAAGATTCGGGTTACCCAGCACATCTCTAATTTGCTTAAGGAAGGAGCTGAGAACGTAAGGTTGGGACTTGTGGTAACCGGAAATATAAATAATTCAAATCTTTCTGCTGTAAGACAATCCGGGGAGATAGACAGGGCTCCGGCTTCCATGTTCGCGACCCCTTATGGAACCGTATTATACGGGGATGAAACTTCTAACGAAGAAAAACGACTTAAATTAAGAATTTACTATACAGACCTTGATTTTTAGAAATTATGTGTGGAATTGTAGGATATATTGGACATAGAGAAGCTTACCCTATCGTGCTTAAGGGGTTGCAGAGACTGGAATACAGAGGATACGATAGTGCGGGTATTGCGTTATATGATGGTTCTGAGTTGAAGATGAGCAAAACCAAAGGCAAGGTTGCAGATCTTAAAAAAAGACTTGAAAGTGAGATATCGACGGATGGAACGGTTGGGCTGGGGCATACCAGATGGGCGACCCATGGGGAGCCTAATGATGTGAATTCCCATCCTCACTATTCCAATTCAGGAGATATCGTGATGATCCATAATGGTATCATTGAGAATTATGATTCCTTAAAGAAGGAATTGAAGAAAAGAGGCTATACTTTCCAGAGTGATACAGATACCGAAGTACTGGTTAATCTCATTGAAGATGTGATCAAGAAGGAGGATGTGAAACTTGGTAAGGCGGTTCAAATCGCTTTGAACCAAACAGTAGGGGCCTATGCAATTGCGGTTTTCAACAAATCAAAGCCTGATGAGATCGTAGTGGCTAGATTGGGTAGTCCATTAGCTATAGGAGTAGGAGAAGATGAATTCTTCGTAGCTTCAGACGCTTCCCCTTTTATAGAATTTACGAATAATGCGATTTATCTTGAAGATGGAGAGATGGCTGTGGTGAGAAGACATAAGGAAGTTAAGATCCGTAAGATAAAAGATGATTCTTTGGTAGATCCTTACATACAGGAGCTGCAGTTGAATCTTGAGCAGATAGAAAAGGGCGGCTATGAGCATTTCATGCTTAAGGAAATTCATGAGCAGCCTAGCGCAATAAGCGATACCTATCGCGGTAGAATGCTAGTAGATCAGGGGATTATCCGTATGGCTGGCGTAGACGATAATATGGAGCGTATTGCAAATGCCAAAAGAATTATCATCGTTGCCTGTGGTACTTCATGGCATGCCGGGCTTGTTGCCGAATATATTTTCGAGGATATCGCCCGAATTCCTGTTGAAGTAGAATACGCTTCTGAGTTCAGATACCGAAATCCTATCATCACAGAAAATGATGTGGTAATTGCTATATCACAGAGTGGGGAGACCGCCGATACTATGGCCGCAATTAAACTTGCCAAGGAAAAAGGCGCTTTTGCTTTTGGAGTGTGTAATGTAGTAGGATCGTCCATTTCGCGAGAAACACATGCCGGGGCATATACACATGCAGGTCCAGAGATTGGTGTGGCTTCCACTAAAGCGTTTACCACCCAGATAACCGTATTAACCCTTATGGCCTTAAAACTGGGTAAATTTAAAGGAGCAATATCGCACAGTGATTTCCAGTTCCATTTACAGGAAATGGAAAGGATCCCTGAAAAGGTTAAGGAGGCTTTGAAAACGGATGATCTAATCCAGGAAATTGCCAATAAATATAAGGACGCTACGAATTGCCTCTATTTGGGTAGAGGATATAATTTCCCGGTTGCTCTTGAAGGAGCTTTGAAGCTAAAAGAGATTTCTTATATCCATGCTGAAGGCTATCCTGCAGCAGAGATGAAGCATGGTCCTATAGCATTAATAGATGAGCAAATGCCAGTTGTAGTTATCGCTACAAAGAAAGGTCATTATGAAAAAGTGGTGAGCAATATTCAGGAGATCAAATCAAGAAAAGGAAAGATCATTGCAGTTGTGACCAAAGGAGATGAAGAAGTAAGAGAGCTTGCAGATTACGTGATCGAAGTTCCAGAAACCATAGAATCCTTAACTCCTCTTTTAACTACAATTCCTTTACAATTGCTTTCCTATCATATAGCGGTAATGCTTGGTAAGAATGTAGATCAGCCAAGAAACCTGGCAAAATCTGTGACCGTGGAGTAAAACAAAATCGGTTTTTAAAATTTTATAAGTCCTTTGATATTTTTCAAAGGACTTTTTTATAAAAAAAAGCATTCTTTTTCCTCTGAAACCCAATATTTTCAGGAGATATCGAATAGAGCAAAAACTTATCAGATTTTCAATATGTTTTTTAGTAGAAAAATTTATCTTTGCAGCCTGAAAATGACCTGTTTCTCGTTTAGAGTTTTTTAAATCAGGAGAATAGGTTTTTGAATTTTACATATTAAAAATTAAAGAATT
>CAYWAB010000224.1:0-3059 GCA_964456105.1 uncultured Christiangramia sp.
CAGTTAGCGGTACTCAAGACAGAACTAGGAGACCTGAACAAGGTAAAGCAAATTGTAAAAGTAACGGGCATGGTCAATGCCGTTTCGGATTTTGGCAATCAACCGGAGGTGATCAATGGTTTTTCCGACCTTATGGTTGAAGTATTTGGTGAAAAAGGGAAGCATGCTAGAGCTGCAGTGGGACATTGTGCACTCCCCTCAAATATCGCCGTAGAAATAGAAGTGATAGTGGAACTGGAGGAGTAAACCACTAATTACAATTAAATTTGTCATTCTAATCAACCAGAATGAAGGAAAGCTCTGTTCAATTAGGCCTTAAGGAGAACTGGCGGCAATTTGTTTTGCTAATTATAATCAATGCTTTTGTTGGAGGTATGGTTGGTCTGGAAAGGACTATTTTTCCGGAATTTGCAAAATCAGAATTTGGTATAGATTCCAAAACGGCGATCCTTTCATTCATAGTTGCCTTTGGGATCACTAAAGCCATTTCCAATTTCTTTGCAGGTAAACTCGCGAACCGTACCGGTAGAAGGAATTTATTGCTGGCTGGCTGGCTTTTTGCAATTCCCGTTCCCTTTATACTAATTCATGCAGGCAACTGGAACTGGGTCATAGCTGCAAACATTTTACTTGGTATTAATCAGGGTCTTGCTTGGAGCAGTACAGTTGTTATGAAAATCGACCTGGTAGGTGAAAAGAACCGTGGGCTTGCCATGGGACTTAATGAATTTTCAGGTTACCTCGCTGTTGGGGTTGTAGCTTTTCTTTCGGGTTATATCGCAGATCGCTACGGGGTAACCCCCTACCCCTTCTATCTTGGGATTCTTATTGCGACCATCGGATTTCTACTCACGTTAATCTGGGTAAAGGATACACAGCATTTCGTTATTAAAGAAAACGCCTCAAATACTACCGGAAATCTCGAAAATATATTCATTGAAACGAGTTTTACCAACAAAACTCTAAGTTCGGTTACCCAGGCAGGACTCGTGAACAACCTTAATGATGGAATGATCTGGGGACTACTCCCGGTTATTCTTTTATCCTATAGCTTCAGCACAGAAAATATAGGGATCATTGCCGCTATATATCCATCTGTATGGGGTATAGGCCAATTATTCACAGGTAAAATGTCCGACGTCTATTCCAAAAAACGTATGTTATTCTGGGGAATGTTGATGCAGGGAATGGCAATTTTAGTAATTCCTTTTAGTTCAAGTTTTTTAGTGCTTGCTGTCCTTTCTGCAATTCTTGGCATGGGAACAGCACTGGTTTATCCTACATTTCTCTCTACTATAGCTCAGGCAACTTCTCCTGATCAAAGAGCAGAAAGCATTGGCACATTCCGTTTATGGCGGGATCTTGGATATGCCATTGGAGCTGTAGTTTCCGGACTCACTGCAGATCTGTTTGGAGTTAATTATGCCATTTTGCTTATTGGCCTAATTACCATTATTTCTTCAGGAATAATTAAGTTAAGAATGCCTGCCATCTAATGCTTCATTTTAAAGTTATTTCACTCAAGGGATTCGAGCGATAAAAGGAAAGAATAGCTTTTGAAATTTTTTGTAAATGTAGTTTTATAAAAAATTGTTTAAATTATTGATAAGAAAACAACCAAGCCAATAAGTTTCCATGACTGCAGTTATTTCATTGCTAATCATTATTTCAATTTCAGTACTAATTACAAGAATAGGTACTATCGCTTTTGTCCACACCGGTTTGTCCAAGGAAGTAGCTAAATTCCAGGCCAGGTCTGCGTACCTTGGAGTAGGATTTACAACCAAAGAATCTGAACTCATGGTTAAGGATCCCGTGAGAAGAAAGATCCTCACCATGTTAATCTTTACTGGAAATGCCGGTATAATCACCACAATCTCTTCAGTTATCTTTAGTTTCATATCCATACAGGAAACAGGTTTCATATCAGTAGAAATGGGGGTATTGGCAGGGGGAATAGGATTATTGATCTTCCTTGCATACAGTGATTTTGTAGATCGCCGGCTTTCAAGGTTCATAGAAAAACTTCTGAAAAAATATACTTATTTAGATGTAAGGGATTATTACAGCCTTCTTAATCTGGAAGGAGATTACAGGGTTTCAGAAATAAAAGTGGAAGAAGGTGACTGGGTAAATGAAAAGTCCTTAAAAGAACTCCAGTTGGATAAAGAAGGTGTCCTGGTGCTGGGAATTAAAAGAGAAGATGGAGAATACCTGGGAGCTCCGTATGGAAAGACCAATGTAAAGGTTGGTGACATATTGATCCTCTATGGGGAAAGTTCAGGCTTGAAGGAACTCGAGGATCGTAAAAAAGGTAAAGGCGGTGACGAAGAGCATGATGACGCCGTTAATGAGCAAAATAAAAAGAAAGCGGAGCAGGACGAAAAATAACTATTCCATCGTTTTCCAAATGATTAAAAATAATTACCGTCTATAATATTTAATTAATCATTTACTTAATCCAATTTTGATTTATTCGAGATTCGAGCTTCCAAAACTTGCTTTCCAAAAGTAATCCAGGAATATCTCTAATTAAACTCCAGAATACGGAAAACCGTAATTTTTTCTTTAAAGCAAACCTTAAATTTGAAATTGAAAACTTAAAAGGTTAAAAGCTAATTAATAAAATGTCGGTTCCTGTAATTGGTGGATTGGGTAGGGTCAATTCCATCATTTCTGGACCGGCATTTGTTTTTAATACTATCCTTATAAATTCGTAATTTTAAAAGCATCTGAAATCTCGCAGCTATGTGTTACGAAACTTCACTCAATAAAAAACTGAAAGCCCTGGAAAAGATCTTCGATGCCAAAATGAAGGAACCTGAAAACTTTGAGCCTTATTATCATAAATCTGGCTTTGGTCATCCCGATCTCTATTGTATTCCCTTAGATGAGCCAGCAAATATTCAACCCATGGAATGGGGCCTTGTTGCACCCTGGGGCAGCAATGACATAAAGGCTTTTCGAAAAAAATACAATACCCTTAACGCAAAATCTGAAACGATATTGAAAAGCAATATGTATAAAGAAGCGGCTAGAGAAAGAAGATGTCTTATTAT
>CAYWAB010000225.1:0-2983 GCA_964456105.1 uncultured Christiangramia sp.
GTGCTATTTCTGGTATGAAAATAACGTCTACGCATAACGTCCAAATGGTCGATGCCTGCCATATATTTCCTTTCAGCCTTTCGAATGATGATACTGTCCCGAATGGCATTGCTTTATCGCCGAATTTACACCGAGCTTTTGACAGGGGTTTAATCACGATTAATCCTGATTATGTTGTGAGAGTTTCACCTTCAATTTCCGAAAATAAATCTAGTTTTTCCCTATCCCAGTTTGAAAATATTCAAATCACCCTTCCTGAAAGAGTAGCTTGGTACCCTTCTGTAGAATATTTAAATTGGCATAATAAAGAAATCTATTTATTGTAAAATATATTAAATCCAAGATTACAAGACTACAAGACTATATATATTATAATATTATTTCAGAGGCATTCTTTCGACCATATAGAAATTATATTATATTTTAATACCTTTTTAAGGCGATATCAAATTAACTTTCAGGTTCTTATGGAAGAAAAATTTTGTTCCTGGCTTGTAAAGGCCGAAGGTAAAATAGAAGCTACTGGTATTAATTATTCCAAAGCAATCTATGTGCTATCTCAACATTACAGTAGCCATGTAGGTAAAAGAGTTGACATATATCAAGTCGATAATGATACTCTAATTAAAATATTAAAATGCTATGAAAGTAACGGAAGGTATTCGGAAAAAGGACATGAGCGGCACGGTCTATACAGGGCTGCAATAAAAGCCTTTTACAGATTCAGGCTTTCTCACCCAATCAAGTATTCTGACAATACTCAAAAGTCTACTTCGAAATATAGAAAAAGGAGAACTAAATCAAAGGCCAAATCCTTAGTTAACAAGATTTTTGACTATTTGCTAGCTCTATTTCGATCAAACAAATCATCACAGATACCCTATGGATATTTCGAGGGGACAAAACGACAAATCGTTCAACATTTAAGTCCGTTAACACAGGTGTGGGAGAAAGAAATCTTAGAAAAATATCTTCTTGACAATCCTAAATGTCAACGGTGCAAAAGTTCTGAATTTCCTAAAGTTCTTGAAAAACCTCCTTTGTCATTAAAAAAGACATTAAAATTATTATTAAAGGATCTACCAAAAAGAAGAATACAAAAAGTTCTAGTTGCTAACATTGAAAGTCAATTTAAAAGTCAGATATCCAAAGGGGATAGATTGTTAGTGCTGTGTCGTACATGTTACAAAAAAGAAGAAAAAAGTAAGCTAGAGCGTTATCCTCACGATATGCCAGACATAATGCGTCAGGGTCCTTCGGAATTAAAATACTAGAAAGTTATCATTATAGACCTGACTTTATTACCGGTTTACTCTACAGTAAAGAAGATATCCTAGAATTATCCAGAAATTTTAATATCCTCGTCCTAGCCTTTTCTTTACGCCGAATTTTTGTTTGAACATTCTTTCGAAATTCAGCATTGTAAATTAAGAGGTCAATCAAGACTTTCAGCCTGCACAAAACTATCCAAATGATCCCGAGCTCGAATTACTTACTATGGAAATTAATTTTTTTGATAAAACTATCCCCTTTATTAAGTGGCTTTTTTACTTATTTTCGTGGTATGAACCTACGCTATCTGCTTTATACCCTTAACATCTTATTTCTTCTGGTTTTATATTCTTGTACAAAGCATTCAGGTTCTTCAGAAAATTTGAACAAGAACATAATAGATTCAAGCTATTATTATTTCGAACAGGGAAAGAACGCCAACGAATTAAGACAGAAAATATCTTTCTTTAATCAAGCCCTATACAATTTAAAAGATCCAAACGACACGCTTTTTCCTGATATCCTTGATCATAAGATCTATTATCACAACCGGTTAAAGGAGTATGACAGCGCTTTATATATTAGCGATAGCCTGATCAATACAGCCAGGTCCCAAAATGATTCCTCTTTTATCGCCACCGGCTTCTATAGGAAGTCTATTATTTTCAGATATCTGAATCAGCCTGAACAAACATTTGAAAATGCCTTTAGAGCGAGCCAGATCTATTTAAAGATCGGTGATACTTCCAGTGCAGGACGAAGAATATCTGAAATGGCTTCTGCTCAGAGTCAGCTAACCGATTATATTGGTTCGCAGGAGACCGCTACTGAAGCTTTAAAATACCTGTCTGACCCAGATTCTGCCTATATAAGCAGCGCCTATAACACGATCGCCACAGCATACAGGAATCAGGGTTTTTATCGGGATGCGGTTAAAGAATGGAGGAATGCGCTTAAATATGCGACCACCACCCGGGACAGCCTAAGCAACCTGAATAATATCGCCCTTACACTACAGGACCAAAAAGAATATGACGAGGCACTGGAGATTTTCAAAAATATCATCGATAGATCCAATCAAACTTCTAAAACCTCAAAAGCAAGGTTCATCGATAATTATGCCTATACAAAATGGTTACAGGATTCCTCGGCTATTGTAATTGATGAACTGTTACAAGCCGCAGCAATAAGGAGGGATGAAAATGATCAAAACGGACTTTTGGCGAGTTATGATCATCTTTCAGATTATTACCGCTTTAAAAACAGGCAACTTTCTAAGATATATGCCGACAGTTTATTACAGGTCGGTACAAAAACCAATAGCAAGGAATCACAACTGGATGCGCTTCAAAAGCTAATTCAGCTTTCCCCTGAAAATGACATGAGGGACCTGTCTAACCGATTCATTCAGATCAACGACAGCCTGAGACAGGAGAATATCAAGGCCAAAAATCTATTCGCAAAAATCAGGTATGATGAGGAGCAAAAACAAAAGGAGATCTACGATCTGGAAGCAAAAAGCCTTCAACAGCGAAGAGAAGCCGAAGATCTTAAAAATCAGACCATAATACTTTCGCTGGGCGGACTTCTACTTTTGGTAAGTGGTGGTTTCGGTTTTTACTATTTAAAACAAAGACATACCCGGGAAAAAATAAGGGAAACCCATAACACCGAAACCAGGATCTCTAAAAAGATCCATGATGAGCTGGAC
>CAYWAB010000226.1:0-2979 GCA_964456105.1 uncultured Christiangramia sp.
CCGAAGAGAGAGCCAGAAAATATTTCCCAAATACGGAAATGGCTGATATCATTGGGAAACAACTAATTTATGACTCTATAGAGGTTAGCGTTTCTGCAATTGTAGAAAACTTACCGGATAGAACAGATATTATTTTTCAGGAATTTATTTCCTGGCCTACTATCTTTCAAACCTCAAGGGGAAACTTTATAAAGCAAAAAAACTGGTTAAGTACTACTTCAGATTTTCAGCTTTTTATAAAAACAGCAAAGGGTGTTGATGTATCCTCCTTTCAGGAAAAACTGGATGAATTCGCCTCAGAAAATGCTTCAGAAGAAGCTGCTAAATACAACTATAAACGTGAATTCGTATTGCAACCGCTAAGCGATTTACATTTCAACGAATTTTACGCGGTATACGACTGGGGAGAACCACGGGCTGATAAATCCCTGTTAATCAATTTTGGATTTGTAGCTGTTTTTCTTCTACTATTAAGTTGTATCAATTTCATTAATCTAACCACAGCGCAATCTACGCGTCGTGTAAAAGAAATTGGAATTAAGAAAACCATTGGTAGTTCCAGAGCACAACTCATTTGGCAATTCATGGGAGAGACTTTTATACTGGTCTTTATTTCAGCACTCATATCAATTGTGTTATTAGACTGGCTGCTGAAAGTCTTTTCAGATTTTGTTCCGAGTGGCTTAGATTTTAGTTTTATAGGTGACCCTGTAAACCTAACAGCTATCTTTTTATTGATACTAATCACTACGCTGTTATCAGGAATTTACCCTGCCTTAGCGCTGTCTAAACACAAACCCTTACCGATAATTAAAAAGCAGTTTATCCTAGGGAACAAAAAAACAAGCTTAAGAAAATTACTGACCATTTTTCAGTTCACCATCGCTCAAATATTCATAATTGGGACGCTTCTCGTGGGTAATCAAATAAATTTTATGCTTTCCAAAGACATGGGTTTTAACACAGAAGCTGTAGTTTCTGTAAATCAGCCTTACTCTTCAAGGAAGTTTTCTAAACTGCAGGAACTTTCTCAAAAAGTCGAAAAAGTCGATGGAGTAAAGGATTTGAGTTTAATAAATAATCCCCCGGCTTCAAATACCACAATATATACGAACTTTATAAGGAAAATGGACACCTCTGAAATTGTTAAGGAGATCTATCTGCTTCATGGGGACACCAATTATACCGATGTTTTTGATATCAAAATCATAGCTGGCTCCAAAAGACAGAATGATACGGTTAAAGAAATCCTAATGAATGAAACTGCTACAAAAACTTTTGGTTTTAAAAATGCTAAAGATGCGGTTGGAGAGTTTGTTCTTGAAAATAACGATTCTATAAAAATAGTGGGGGTAATGGAAGATTTTCACCAGTCTTCATTACACAACCCAATTGAGCCATTGGCATTAGCAGGTGACTGGTATAGGCCACGGTTTTATCAATTTAAAATGTTGAGCTTAAAACTAAATCAGAATGAAAATCAGTCGATCGCCTATGCTATCGACGATATCAGGAAAGTTTACAATAGCGTTTATCCTAATACGGAAATGAATTTAGAATTTATGGACGAAACCGTTGAAGGCTTTTATCAGCGTGAAAAAAAGATCTCTAAATTATTGAGGTGGGCAACGGGACTCTCTATACTGATCAGTTGTTTAGGACTATTTGGCCTGGTAATATTTACAACAAGCAGACGAGTAAAGGAGATTGGAGTGAGAAAAGTCGTAGGAGCCTCCGTATTCCAGATCTACATATTGCTAAGTAAAGAGTTTATCGGACTTATTGGTATTGCGTTTATAATCGCAGCACCTATCGCTTATTTTGGTACTTATAAGTGGCTAGACAGCTATTCCTATAAGATCGATATATCATGGGAATATTTTTTGCTGGGAGGATTATCGATGATCGTTTTCTCACTTTTAGTAATGAGTTTTAAAACAATTCAGGCAGCTACATCAAATCCGGTTAATAGCTTGCGATCAGAATAGATGGTAATTATAATTCTTTAGTAAAGTGTTTTTATTTTATTATTGCTTATATAGAAAAGCAATAGTCACAAGTCGTGAATAATGAGAATTTCACTAGACTTTCAGAACTGTATTAAAAAATTGGGAGTGGGAGTTTTATGGAGAGTTAATTCTCGCTTAGACTATAGTAATTTGGTTTACCTATGCGTCTTCAAATAATCGGTTCTAAAAAAGTAACTATCTTTAGATAACATTTTTATCAGTGTTCATTTATAATGAAAAAGCCATTACCGAAATATGATGACCAAAAATGGTAATAACCTAGTAACCCGAAATTTAGGAAATCTTGTAAAATAAGAGACGTTGAAATTAAAACTTTTATTCCTAACCGGAGTGTACATATTAATTACGGCATGCCAGGACCAAAAGAAAAAATCTTCTACAAATAATGAACCTGTAAAGCAGAGCAAACATTCTCAACTACCCGATAGTTTATCTGCCAGAAGAATCTCTTTTGTACTGGATCTAAAAGAATCTGTTGCGAGAAAGTCCTGGCCAGGATTTGGAGATAAAAGAAATGAAGGAACTTTAATTTATTTCGATGACAACAATTCTGAGTTCTTCTTTGCAGATCCTTCTTTTATCAGAACAATTAATAACTATTCTAAGTTTAGCGAGGATTACGGGTCATCGGCAAGAGTGGATAGTATTCCCTGGCATATGGAAGTGATGATCAGTTTTGATGATGCTGATTCTTCCAGATTCTATTATAAAAATCCGGTAGAACAATACTCTTCAGTCGAAGAAATTGGGAAATATATTCCTTCAGTAGAGAGTACCGAGATGTGGGCTACCATGGTGTTGCATGAAATGTTTCATCACTATCAGTATAATAATGAGAATTTTAAGGAATATGCGCGATCAGAAATTGGTGCGCTTCCATTTAATATCAATCATATAATTTCCTTAGGCCAGGAAGACAAGAATTACCTGAAAATGATCCAACAGGAAA
>CAYWAB010000227.1:0-2929 GCA_964456105.1 uncultured Christiangramia sp.
AGATATCGAAGTATAGAGAATGAGTAATCTTTTTAAACTGGCCTTAAATAAAATTCCCAGACCAGTTCTTATTAGAGTCAGTTACCTGGTAAGGCCATTTTTAAAGATCTATCTTAAAGGTGATCGCTATACCGACCCGATCGACGGAAGCAGCTTTAGAAAATTATTACCTTATGGTTATGAGGATCAAAGGGAAAATGTACTTTCCCCTTCTACACTCTCGCTGGAAAGGCATAGACTCCTATGGCTTTATCTCAAAAATGAAACGGGTTTGTTTAATGAACAATTAGATGTGCTGCATTTTGCTCCAGAACAGGCTTTTTATAAACGGTTCAGAACCTTAAAAAATCTTAATTACACAACAACAGACCTAAATTCTCCACTTGCAGATGTAAAGGCTGATATATGTGATCTTCCATTTAAGGACGAAAGTTTTGATTTTATTTTGTGTAATCACGTTTTGGAACATATCCCGGATGATAAAAAAGCAATGAAGGAAATCTTCAGGATATTGAAAAAGGGCGGGACTGCAATTCTGCAAATTCCACAGGATTTAAATAGAGAAGAAACCTTCCAGGATGATAGTATCACAGATCCCCGAGAGCGAGCGAAGATTTTTGGACAGTATGATCATGTTAGGATCTATGGAAAAGATTACTTCGATAAACTTCGTAAAATAGGATTTGAAGTCGAAGAGGTAGATTACACCTCTAAACTAAGCCCTGAAGAAATAGAAAAATATTGTCTCGCTAAAGGGGAGATTATTCCGGTTTGCAAGAAACCTAATTAATCAATTGATTTTCAAAACCCTTAGTGGCATATACCTTGATCTGGGCGTTTTCATCTGAATAAATAAGATATGCTTCCACCTCTTTAAGCTCCTTAAGCAATTTTTTGGCCCCATCTAGCCCTAAAGCCATAAAGGCTGTTGCATAGCCATCAGCCATCATACAGGTCTCAGTAAGTACCGATGCACTTAAAAGATTACTCCTTTCCGCCTTTCCTGTTAATGGATTAATAGTATGTACATACTGTCTGCCACTAATAGAATCAACCCTATATTTACGATAATTACCAGAGGTCGCCATCGAGCTGTTTGTAAGATTTAAACGAGCATATAATTGCCGATCACCTGCTGTTTGCATAGGATCATCTATACCAACGACCCATTCGGAATCGCTTGCTAAATTTTTTCCTCTAGCCCGAAGTTCACCTCCAAGCTCAATAAGATAGTTATTTACTCCTTTACTTTCTAGATATTGCCCCACAACATCAATAGCATAACCTTTAGCGATCGCATTAAAATCAAGATAAACATCGGGATCTGCCTTTGATATGGTATTATCTGGATTAAGTGAAAGCTTATCGAAACCGACCAGCTGTTTAAGTGAGTCAAGTTTTATAGTATCGATTTCCCTGAGCTTTTCTCCTGGTCCGAATCCGTAGGCATTTACCAGTACTCCCACTGTTGGATCAAAAAAACCTTTACTCTCTTTATAGATCTTTTCTGAAGCCCTGAAAACTTTCTGGAAATTTTCATCTACCTCAACCTCAGTGTTACCATGATTGATTTTTGAAATATCTGATTCAGAGATATAAGTACTCATGGAAAGGTTAATTTGCTCAATGATACTATCCATTGATCTTTGAAAATCAAGATCTTCTTCCGAAAAATATTTTACCATATAGGAAGTCCCCAAAGCCTGGCCTTCAAATCTCTGACCGGTTACTTCATTTCGCTCTGAACAACCAATAAGAAAAAAAAGTAGGCATGTATTTAAAAAAAGAATCCTTTTCATAATCATATCTCTTTCCAGCCTGTATAATTTACAATATAATCTTCGTCGCTGCTGACAGGTTTTTCGTAGTCAATTGAATTAGCCAGCCCCACAGCTGCGTAAAAAGTTCTGGCGTTAAACTTATCGGCATGCTCCTTTATCTCTCTAAAGAATACGGGATCGTAAGCCGAAGGGTCATCAGGATACTCTATTGCCCTTACGATTATAAAATGTAGTTTCCCTTCCTTAAGCGCAACAAATTGAGGATTCTTTTTGAGCTGTGAATTTACCCCTAAAAACTCAAAACCATTTTCCTCAAGGTCCTGCCCTACTATATTCATGGCAAGATTATGAAGTTCCTGTTTATTAAGATTAGGCATAATGTTAAGGTAAAAAATCCCGCCGAAGCGGGATTTTGTTTTTATTATCCTCCGAAATCATCAAATCGGATATTCTCTGGCGGGATTCCAAAATCCTCTCCCATTTTCTGAACTGCCTTGTTCATTAATGGCGGTCCACAGAAATATAATTCGATTTCTTCTGGTTCTTCATGATGAGATAAATAGTTATCTATAACCACTTGGTGAATAAATCCAACGAATCCGTCACCTTCTCCATCAAGACCATCTTTTACTTTCCAGTTATCTTCTTCCATTGGCTCAGAAAGTGCCAGGTAGAATTTAAAGTTCGGGAAATCTCTTTCCAGGGCTCTGAAGTGTTCGGTATAAAAAAGCTCTCTTTTAGATCTACCTCCATACCAGTACGTCACCTTACGGTCAGTTTTCAAAGTTCTGAAAAGATGGTATAAGTGAGATCGCATCGGGGCCATTCCGGCTCCACCTCCCACATAAAGCATCTCTGCATCACTCTCGTTGATAAAGAATTCACCATAAGGTCCTGAAATGGTCACTTTATCTCCTTTTTTCAAACTAAATATATAAGAAGAAGCAACGCCAGGGTTTACATTCATCCAGGTATCCTTTGCACGATCCCATGGCGGAGTAGCAATACGTACGTTTAGCATGATCTCTCTTCCTTCAGCAGGATAAGAAGCCATAGAATATGCTCTTTCCACAGTTTCCGGATTCTTCATTACCAGAGGCCAAAGTTTAAATTTATCCCACTCTGCCTGGAACTTATCCGGCTTCTCA
>CAYWAB010000228.1:0-2843 GCA_964456105.1 uncultured Christiangramia sp.
ATTACTGGAACTTCAACTGAAGTTGTAGTATAAAGCTTGGCCATGTTAAAATTAATGGTAGCTCCTTTGCCTGGAGGGACCTTTTCTCCTAAAATTTCAAGAACATTGTTCTTGTCGATTCTTGGCATATACTAAACGTTTCTTTCTATGTATCTTATAATTGTTTTCGCTATATCCTTCCCGGTGGCCTGCTCTATACCTTCAAGCCCGGGAGAACTATTAACTTCCAGGATTAGTGGCCCCCTGCTACTTTGTAGCAAATCTACTCCTGCAACTCCTAAGGCCATTGCCTTGGCAGCCTTAATGGCCGCATTCTCCTCGTCATCTGTCAACTGAATTACAGAGGCCGATCCGCCCCGGTGAAGATTCGACCTGAATTCTCCATCTTTGCCCTGCCTCTTCATCGCTCCTACTACCTGGCCGTCTACCACAAAAGCACGGATATCTGCTCCTCCTGCTTCTTTAATGAATTCCTGAACGATGACCCTTGCCTGTAATCCGTTAAAAGCTTCGATAACCGACTCGGCCGCGTTCTGGGTTTCAGCGAGTACAACTCCAAGACCCTGGGTTCCTTCAAGTAGTTTAATGATAACCGGTGCCCCACCAACATGCTCGAGAATCTCAGAAACATCTTTGGAGTAGTTGGTAAATACGGTTTTTGGCAAACCTAACCTGGCTCTTGAAAGGATCTGAAGGCTTCTTAATTTGTCACGGCTTCTTACTAAGGCTTGCGACTCTGTAGTTGTAAAGGTGCCCATCATCTCAAATTGTCTTACCACTGCGGTTCCGTAAAAAGTAATTGAGGCACCTATTCTTGGAATAACTGCATCTGTGTCTTCCAGAAAATGATCCTTGTAAAAAATGGTTGGTTTCTTTTTCTCAATGATGAGATCACATTTTATTGGATCTATAACTTCTACTTCATGGTTCCTTTTCTTAGCTGCCTCGATTAATCTTTTAGTTGAATAAAGCTTACTATTTCGTGATAAAATTCTAATTTTCATGTAGTTTCTGATTGAACGACACATCTGTAAGTTCGGTGTCTACTATAAATTTTTTAGTTAAAAACTTTCTTCCGATAAGGACAGGATATCGCATTTCCTGCCTATCTGAAAGAGAAAGGGAAATTTTAAATACTTTCCCGAAAAGTCTGATGTTGGATTGTACCTGGTACCTTTTCTGGATTATTCCGTTGCTGCTCCTTACAAATACAATATCGTAATCCTTAAATACGAATTCTCTTCCGTTATAATTGGGATGCTCCTCATCAAAAAAAGTGCAGGTGATGAGGTTCTCTTTTTCAACAATATTTTCACAATGAATGGAAGAGGTGTATGCCCCGGTATCAATTTTAACGGCGATATCGTTTAGCTTGAGCGCAGGAAAATCTGCTTTATCAAACCGGCCAATGACGATCTTCTCCATATTGCAATATACTAAAAAGCCAAAAGAATTAAGGTTTTGCAAAGTAAAGGAAAGATTAGATACAAAATCGAGAGCTTTTCGGGTCCTGCTAAAATTTTTAGAATGCGCTCAAAAAAGTTTATCAGGCTGTTGATTATGTTTTAAATTTGGAGGTAATGGAAAAACCAGCTCTGGAAGTACAGCTTAAAACTTTGCCCAATAGCCCCGGGGTTTATCAATATTTCGATAAGAACGGGAAGATCCTTTATGTGGGAAAAGCAAAAAATTTAAAAAAGCGGGTTACTTCCTATTTCACAAAAAAGCACGATAGCCACCGGATTGGGGTTATGGTGAAAAAGATCCATGAGATCAAACATATCGTGGTCGCCTCAGAAACAGATGCGCTGTTGTTGGAGAACAATCTTATAAAGAAGCACCAGCCGCGTTTTAATGTGATGCTTAAAGACGATAAGACCTATCCCTGGATCTGTATTAAAAATGAACGTTTCCCACGGGTATTTCCCACCAGGAGACTCGTTAAAGATGGAAGTGAGTATTATGGACCCTACACTAGTTTTAAAACCGTTAATACCTTATTAGACCTTATCAAAGGCCTTTATAAACTACGTACCTGTAATTATGATCTTGCTGAGGATAAGATCAGGAATGAAAAATATAAGGTTTGCCTGGAGTATCATCTTGGAAATTGTGAAGGTCCCTGTGAAGGCTTACAATCTGAAGAAACTTATAACGCTAACATAGAAGCGATTCGCCAGATAGTAAAGGGAAACTTTAAAGATTCGCTTCAGCGATTCCGAAACCAAATGAAGCAGCATGCTGAAAATATGGAATTCGAGGATGCGCAGCGAATAAAAAATAAGATCGACGTTCTTGAGAATTACCAGTCTAAATCTACTGTAGTAAATCCAAAGATCAATAATGTTGATGTTTTTTCCATAGTGACTGATGAGGGTTATGGCTATGTGAATTTCCTGCAGTTATCTCATGGGGCTATCATTAGATCGCATACCATAGAAATGAAGAAAAAACTGGATGAAAGCGACAGGGAACTTCTGGAACTGGCGATTACCGAGATACGACAGCGTTTTAATTCAAATTCAAATGAGATCTATGTTCCGTTTAAAGTAGATGTTGGAGAAGGCTTAAAGGTTACGATACCCAAACTTGGGGATAAAAAGAAAATCGTAGAGCTTTCTGAAAGGAATGCGAAGTATTACAGGCAGGAACGCTTTAAACAGATGAAGATCGTTGATCCGGACAGGCATGTGAACCGCGTAATGGCTCAAATGAAGGAGGATCTTAGATTAAGTGAAGAGCCGCGGCATATTGAGTGTTTTGATAATTCCAATATCCAGGGCAGTAATCCGGTAGCAGCCTGTGTTGTTTTTAAAAATGCGAAGCCCAGTAAGAAAGATTAT
>CAYWAB010000229.1:0-2828 GCA_964456105.1 uncultured Christiangramia sp.
GTTACCATGCATTTGTGACCAGATAAGCACTTTTCTTTTACCTGTTCCTATTTTAAACAAATAGACAGGCCTTTTCTGTACAGATCTTCCCATCTCATCAATTAAAAAATCTTCAGCAAAATATTTTTTTACCAGCTCTAAATGAGCGCCGGCCACATACCTTCCTGTAATTTGACGAAATTTTACTTGTTTATAAAAGCTTTTTAAAAACCCCATTTCCAACGTTTCAATATTCATGTTTACAAAACTAAACATTGTAAATTTTACAATTGTAAACAGCAGTTTCAGGAATATCTGTATACATCTGTAAACAGATTAGATGAGAAAGAAACTAATAGCTATGGAATTTTTCCATAGCATACTGTTTTAAATGTTAATTGATTGTTTTTTAGTATTTTAAGGATACTTACATGAAGTGAATATTTAATGATACTGAACATGTTTACAAATGTAATAAGGTATTCTGAGATAAATCATTTACATTTGTAAATAGATAACCATCCCGATTTAAGTTACAATGGTAAACACTGAGAAATTTGCTTCAAGGCTGAATAAGATCCTGGATTATTACGATTTATCGGCTGCTTCTTTTGCCGACAAAATTGAAGTTGGGCGCTCTTCTATTTCACATATCCTCTCCGGAAGAAATAAACCAAGTCTGGATTTTGTGATGAAAGTGGTACAGAATTTCCCAGAGGTAGAATTATACTGGCTGCTTAATGGAAAAGGAAGTTTTCCTTCTATTTCTCAACCTAAGGAAAAGGAAGAGAAGGAAATTTCTAAGGAATCTGTTCCCGGGAAAACTTCAAATATCGAAGGAGAGAAATTCAATATAACTGCCCGGCCTTCTCCAATTAAAGAAAGAGCTGGCAGGGAGATTCAGAAAATTGTTATTTTTTATAAGGATGGGAGTTTTGATGCCTTCGAAAATTGATTATACCATATAAATTGAATTATTTTGCGGTATGAGAAAATTGTTGGCCTTTATTAGTAGTTTCCTGATGGCATCCTGTTTTAATGCAGAAAGAAATTGCCTTGATTACAGAACCGGCACCTATGAATTTGAAACTTACCTTAATGGAGAGCTGGTGTCTTCAAAATTTATTCGAAACGATAGTCTTGAAATAGAAAAATTTCAGGGAGAAACAGATACATCCTCGGTAAGATGGATAAATGACTGTGAATATATTCTCAAAAATATAAATCCCGAAGGAATGGCCGAAGAAAAACCTATTCATATAAAAATACTTACCACCTCTAAAGATGGTTATACTTTTGAATACGGCCAGGTTGGAGATCCCAAAAAAGCCCGGGGAAAGGTGAAAAGAGTAGAGATTAATTAATTCTGTCTTTCCCTTAAAAGTTTATTCTGCTCTTCCATAAGTTCATTTAAATTTGAAAGAAGCTCAATATCTTTGGGAGTTACAACCTTGGTGTTTTTGGGATCCTGAGCTTTAGTCCTGAAACGATTCATAAACTTTATAACAAGGAATACCACAAAACCAATAACCAAAAAATCTATAAGCCTTTCTATTAGCAGACCATAACCTATCGCTACTTCTTCTACATAATCTGAAGTGCCTTGGGTACCAGCAGCATCTCTAAGAACAAGCTTCCTGTCTGCATACTTAATACCATCGGTCATAAGACTTAATGGTGGCATGATGATTTGTTTAACAATTACATCAACCACGCTGTTAAAAGCGGTACCAATTATGATACCCACCGCCATATCAACCATATTGCCTTTTACAGCAAACTCCTTGAATTCCTTAAGTAATCCCATTAGTCGTCAAATAAAGATCCCTGGCCTTCTGAATTCGATTTTTTCTCAGGTACCAGGATTTTCCCCGATTTTATATCTTCTCCGTTAATTTCTTTTTTTTCTGAATTTTCTTCGGCTTCCCCTCCATCTTCCTGTATATCTTCTTTCTTGAAAGGAACAGGATCCAGAAGATTAATCTGATTGACTTTTTCGGTAGTTAATTGATTTCCAATGGCCTTGATTCCCTTTACTGAAATAAATTCTTCGAGATTTACTTCTTCATTCTCGCGGCGTTCCTTTCCTTTTGGTTTGGTATAGACAATTTCAGCCCTGGGATAATAATCGGTAGAAACAATTTCCAGGAATGAATCTTGGTGATCACTTATAAACTTCTCCTCCTTATCTGGATTTTCTATCAGGAATCTTTTCACGTAATACCGTTCCTTTTCTGGTTCCCAGTAAATCGCAGAAACAGGTTTGTCTTTAACCCACTTTTCCAGAACCACAATTTCATCATCAAAACGTGCAGTAAGCTCAGGTTTTATAGTTTTCACCACTCCATCCTGTGTAATGATAAGCAACCTGTCATCCCCTTTAAATTCACCCAGGAGTTCTCCTCTTTCATCTACGTTCAGTCTTTTAACTGTTTCATCAAACCAGATCCTTCTTGGTTTCAAGGTTGAAACTCCTTCTTCTTTCAGTTCTATTCGCTTTACGGAATATTTTGTAACAATATTTCCTTTTACATTACGTCCTTTGATAAGTACATCGGCAAAATCCAGGTCGAATTTTAGTTTTCTTATGCTTCCTACCTGCCTTAGCAAAACCGTAACAACTTCAGCTTCTCCATTAGGATTGGCAGAAAAATAAAGTACAGAAGAATCTTTCTTCCCCTGGGAAAGATCGTATTCACGGTCTCTGGTAACCGATGTTACAGAGAAACGCTTTACGTAGGTTTTACCTCCTTTTCCGTCTCTGTAAATCATATTATAAATAGTGCGCTTATCTTTTTTCTTAAAAATAGCCACATGTATAATGTCTTTACCTATAAAGGTCTTGGTAT
>CAYWAB010000230.1:0-2753 GCA_964456105.1 uncultured Christiangramia sp.
TAATATAAGGGGCAATTTCAAGTGCGCAAAGGTACAAAATAAAATAGAACCAATTAGCTGCAATGAGGCTTTGATTTCTACGATAAATTATAACCAGCGAGATTGTATTTGCGAAAATTGTGATTCCTCCAAAAAGGCCTATGAGCAGTGCCGTAGGATCCAAAGTGTAAACAAGAAAAAGAGAGGTTATCAGTAGGAATAATGAAATGAAATTGCGATAACTTATTTTCTGAAAGATATAATAATCGATTTTTTCGTCGATATCGAAGATATTTCCAATAATCTTTTCTACTCCAATCTTAGTCAGAACCAGACAGGTATATGCCGTAAATATTCTGATATAGACAATTAATGGGTCCTGGGAGTAACTGAAGAAAAACCGGTAAGCGATAAAAATGAAAATGGATACAGCTAGGATCTGTACCAGGAACAATAATACGTTAAAAGGGTGAAAAGACTTATTTTCTTTTCCTTTAAAGGATATAAATTTACCGGAGCCCAGCAAGGTTATAAATTCCTCGAAGCGCTGAGGGAACTGGATCTTTGCGATGACCAGGATTATAAAACAGGATAGAAACAATAAAGTGATCCAATCCTGATAATCCAAAAACCTTTCGATGGCCTGCATTGATAATTTTTTACAAATTTATAATTATTGAGATTCAATAGGAGATTAAAACTTAAAGTTTTGAAGATTTAATTTCCATACATTTGTGCAAAATATTTGGGAATGGTAAATGGGATAATTATTATACCCACCTACAATGAAATCGAGAATATAGAGCGCATTATACGGAATGTGTTCTCCCAGAGACGTAAATTTCATGTTTTGGTGGTAGATGATAATTCCCCGGATGGTACGGCTGTAAGAGTCAGGACTTTGCAGGCGGAATTCCCGGATAGTCTGTTCCTTGAGGAAAGAATAGGAAAGCAGGGATTAGGGACGGCCTATATTCATGGCTTTAAATGGGCATTGAATCGTAAATATGATTTTATCTTTGAAATGGATGCCGATTTCTCCCATAATCCCAATGATCTTATAAGACTTTATAATACCTGCAAAAGGGATGGTGCAGATGTTGCCATAGGTTCCAGGTATATAACAGGGGTTAACGTCATCAACTGGCCAATGAACCGGGTTTTGATGTCCTGGCTTGCCTCTCGATATGTAAGGTTTATTACTGGGATGGAGATTCAGGATACAACCGCAGGTTTTGTATGTTATAAAAGAGAGGTGCTGGAAGCAATAGATCTGGATAGGATTCAGTTTATAGGATATGCGTTCCAAATAGAGATGAAGTTCAAGGCTCATCTATTAAATTTTAAAATTGTCGAGATCCCGGTAATATTTACAGATAGAACCAGGGGAACTTCTAAAATGAGCGGCTCGATTATTTCGGAAGCCGTTTTTGGAGTAATAAAAATGAAGCTTAAAAGTCTGTTTAACAGGATAAAAGTCTGATGAAAAAAATATTGATTAAAAACGCCAGGATAGTTAATGAAGGGAAAATCCAGGATGGCGATGTGTTTATCGAAAATGGTATCATAGCCGAGATTGCAGAAAGTATTAGTGCTAAATCTCCGGATGTGAATATCTATGATGCGGAAGGAACTTATTTACTGCCTGGCCTTATTGACGACCAGGTACACTTCAGGGAGCCAGGTCTAACTCATAAAGAGAACATAGAGACCGGTTCTAAAGCCGCAGTTGCGGGTGGGATCACCACATTTATAGAAATGCCAAATACTTTACCTCAAACTACCACCATAGAATTGTATGAGGAAAAAATGAAGATCGCGGCAGAGACCTCTTATGCGAATTATTCTTTTATGTTTGGCGGAACTAATAATAACCTG
The DNA here is from genome assembly GCA_964456105.1 of uncultured Christiangramia sp. Classification (GTDB taxonomy): domain Bacteria; phylum Bacteroidota; class Bacteroidia; order Flavobacteriales; family Flavobacteriaceae; genus Christiangramia. Next base: position 1,858 of record CAYWAB010000230.1, read on the forward strand.
AGCGAGATCGAAAAGATCGATCCCAAGAAAGTTGCCGCGCTGAAGTTATTTCTGGGCTCCTCCACAGGAAATATGTTAGTAGATGATGAAAAAGTACTGGAGCAGATCTTCAAAAAATCCCCTGTTCTAATTGCCGTGCATTGTGAAGATGAGGATACCATCAAAAAGAACCTGGCTGAAGCTATTGAAAAATACGGAGAGGACATCCCGATTGAATTGCATCCAAAAATTAGAAGTGTGGAAGCCTGCTATAAATCATCTTCCAAAGCCGTAAAGCTTGCGGAGAAGACTGGCGCCAGATTGCACGTTTTCCATCTTTCCACGGCAAAGGAGCTAAGTCTTTTTAGTAATAAAAAGGCTTTAAAGGATAAAAAGATCACAGCAGAAGTATGTATCCATCACTTATGGTTCAATGATTCCGATTACGCGAAAAAAGGAACCTATATCAAATGGAATCCGGCAGTGAAAACCAAAGCAGATCAGGATGCGCTTCTGGAAGCTTTGCTGGATAATAGAATTGATGTGATCGCGACAGATCATGCTCCCCATACTAAGGAGGAAAAGAAAAATGTGTACACAAAGGCACCTAGCGGTGGTCCACTGGTACAGCATGCGCTCCCTGCACTGCTTCAAATGCATCATCAGGGTAAAATATCCCTTGAGAAGATCGTTGAAAAGGCATGCCATAATCCTGCAATTCTTTTCCAAATAGAGAAAAGAGGATTTATCCGTGAAGGCTATAAAGCAGACCTCGTGCTCGTTGACCTTAATTCACCATGGGCTGTGCAACCGGATAATATATTCTCTAAATGTAATTGGTCTCCTTTTGAAGGAACTACATTCAAATCCAGGGTAACCCATACATTTGTGAATGGTAACCTGGTATATAAGAATTT
>CAYWAB010000231.1:0-2747 GCA_964456105.1 uncultured Christiangramia sp.
TAGGCGAGATTAGCTATTTCTCCTTCAAAAACAAAGTATGAAGCCTGTTTTTCGGAAATATTATATTTCTTCTGAAGAGCAACTGATCTTTTTTCCAGTTTCTCTTTTGAAGGACGTTTCTTCTTGATTTTAACCTTAAGTAAATCGCGATTAATGATCATTTCGCATAAATTCTTTAAAACGAAATCATCTGAATACATCCATTCCTTCATAGCTGAAATAACATCATTATCATCCAGCCTGGAAAAAATTTCGAGAGTTTCAGAATTGAAAGTCTTTATAGTGACCTTATTCTTTAAGAAATATAAAAGAGGTCCGCTTGCATGCAAGTTTTCTCCATTTTCTATAAGTTCTTTGGCTCTTTTTAAAACCCTTATCAATAATTGCTCGGCGACAAGACTGGTTTTATGAAGATAAACCTGCCAGTACATCAACCTTCTACCCACAAGGAACTTTTCTACCGAATAAATACCTTTCTCCTCGATTACCAGTTCGTCATTCACCACATTGAGCATGGTAATAATGCGTTCACTGTTAATATTTCCCTCTACAGCACCTGTGTAAAAACTGTCGCGTTTAAGATAATCAAGCCTGTCCATATCCATCTGGCTAGAAATAAGCTGGTTCATGAACTTGCGCTCGTAAGTGCCTTTAAATATCTCGATGGCAAGAGTTAAACTTTGGTTAAAGTTATCATTCATTTCTTCCATGAAAAGCAGGGAAATGCTTTCATGATCCACTCCTTCCACAAGGCTATGTTCCATGGCATGACTAAAAGGGCCATGTCCAATATCATGCATTAAAATAGCAATCAATAAGGCCTCTTCTTCCTCATCGGTAATTTCAACTCCCTTATAACGAAGCACGCGCACTGCTTTTTGCATTAAATGAACACAACCCAGTGCATGATGAAAACGGGTATGATGTGCGCCGGGATATACAAGATAGCTCAATCCCATTTGAGAAATTCTTCTCAATCTTTGGAAGTAAGGATGCTCTATTATCCGGAAGACACGATCGTTTGGGATGGTAATAAAACCGTAAATTGGATCGTTTAATATTTTAAGTTTAGTTTGCGAGGCCAAGCTTGATTTTTCTATAATTCAAAAACAAAGATACATATATGAATAATATCAAAATATTATGGGTTGACGATGAGATCGATTTGCTTAAACCACACATCATGTTCCTGGAATCAAGGAAATATGAAGTACAAACCTGTAAAAGTGGTACAGAAGCACTAGAGCTCATAGAAAAAGAGAGTTTTGATATTGTTTTCTTAGACGAGAATATGCCCGGACTAACAGGGCTTGAAACCCTTTCAGAGATCAAAGAAAAAAGGGAAACACTCCCAATTGTTATGATCACCAAGAGTGAAGAGGAGTATATAATGGAAGAGGCCATAGGTTCAAAAATAGCCGACTATTTAATAAAACCTGTCAATCCTAATCAAATACTTTTAAGTATCAAGAAGAACCTGGATCATTCGAGACTGATCTCGGAAAAGACAACTTCAAATTATCAGCAGGAATTCAGGAAGATAGCAATGGAGATGTCTCAGGTAAATTCCTGGGAAGACTGGGCAGAGCTATATCAAAAACTGGTCTACTGGGAAATCCAGTTAGAGGAAATTGAAGATTCCGGGATGGCTGAAATTCTCGAATCCCAGAAGCAGGAAGCTAATAGCCAATTCTTTAAGTTTATATCCAGAAACTATGAGAACTGGTTTAAAAAGGATGCTGAACCACCGGTTATGTCTCACACCCTTTTTAAAAAGAAGGTGCTTCCTGAACTGGAGAAAGACCGGCCTACATTGATGGTTGTAGTGGACAATTTGCGATATGACCAGTGGAAAACACTTGAACCGATTATCAATACCTATTATAAAAAAGAAAAGGAAAGCGCCTATTACAGCATACTTCCAACAGCTACTCAGTATGCCAGAAACGCAATATTCTCTGGCCTGATGCCAAGTGAAATGGAGAAATTATTTCCTGAATACTGGAAGAATGACACGGAAGAAGGAGGAAAAAATTTATACGAAGAACAGTTTCTGGATCTGCAGTTGAAAAGACTTGGCAAGGATTTGAAATATGAATATCACAAAATCAGTAGTCTTAAAGCGGGAAAAAAACTGGTAGATAATTTTAAAAGTCAAAAATCAAATGACCTTACCGTGGTCGTATATAATTTCGTGGATATGCTTTCCCATAGCAAAACCGAAATGGAGGTTATAAAAGAACTGGCCTCTAATGATAAATCATACAGAAGCCTTACTCAAAGCTGGTTTAAAAATTCGCCATTATTAGAGATTGTTCAGAAAGCCCAGCAATCAGGCTTTAAATTAATCATTACTACAGATCATGGAACGATTAACGTGAAGAACCCTTCTAAGGTTATTGGAGATAAGAACACGAGTTTGAACTTAAGATATAAAACAGGACGCAGTCTTACTTATGAAGAAAAAGAGGTTCTTGCCATTCAGGATCCCAAGTCGGTACACCTTCCAACTATAAATATGAGCAGTTCTTATATCTTTGCCAAAGAAGATCTTTTCTTCGCATACCCTAACAATTATAATCATTATGTAAGTTATTACAGGAATACATTCCAGCATGGAGGAATATCACTGGAGGAAATTGTAATCCCATTTGTAGTCCTAAATCCGAAATAATCGATAAAATACATTTTTTTATCGTTGAAATACATAATGGAATTTTATAGGTAATTGATAATCAGCAAGATGT
>CAYWAB010000232.1:0-2685 GCA_964456105.1 uncultured Christiangramia sp.
AGGTCATGTATAAAAAAGAAGAAGAAAAATTAAAAAAATAAGCTATGATAAATAAAGTAGACGAATTCAATTCGTACCGTGCGAAGATGAACGATAAGATCCTTTCAGAGAACAACAAAGTCTTAAAAAGGATATTTAACCTGGACACCAATGCTTTTTCATCAGAAGGAGCCTTAGATAAAAAGACCAAGGAATTATTGGGATTGGTAGCCTCAACAGTTCTAAGATGTGACGATTGCGTAAAATATCATCTGGAATCAAGTTTCAAGGAAGGCATAACAAGGGAAGAAGTGATGGAGACCTTGAGTATCGGGACACTTATTGGGGGTACTATTGTAATTCCACATCTAAGAAGAGCCTTTGAATACTGGGAAGCATTAGAAGACTCTAAAGAATAAACCGGTATGGTTTCTGCTTTGAATAGAAACATATCTAAAGATCAACTATGAAATTACGTGCTGAAAACCTTGTAAAGACCTATAAAGGAAGGAATGTTGTAAAAGGCATTTCAGTAGAAGTGAACCAGGGAGAGATCGTAGGTTTACTAGGACCTAACGGTGCCGGAAAGACCACCTCTTTTTACATGATCGTAGGACTGATAAAACCCAATGGAGGAAATATAATCCTTGATAAGGTTAATATCACAAAATACCCGATGTACAAGCGAGCTCAGCACGGAATTGGATATCTCGCTCAGGAAGCCTCCGTTTTCAGGAAATTAAGCATTGAGGATAATATTATGAGTGTGCTGGAACTCACCAAACTTTCCAAAAAGGAAAGAGAAATGAAGATGGAGTCTCTGATAGAAGAATTTGGATTAAATCATATCCGGAAAAATCGCGGGGACCTGTTGAGCGGTGGAGAGCGAAGGAGAACGGAGATCGCAAGGGCCTTGGCGACCGATCCTAATTTCATTCTTCTTGATGAACCTTTTGCCGGGGTAGATCCTGTGGCCGTAGAGGATATTCAGAGAATTGTAGCACAGCTTAAGGACAAGAATATCGGGATATTAATTACTGACCATAACGTACAGGAGACCCTTGCTATTACAGACAGAACCTACCTTATGTTTGAAGGAAGCATCCTAAAACATGGAATCCCCGAAGAACTTGCCGAAGATGAAATGGTAAGAAAAGTTTATCTTGGACAGAACTTCGAATTAAGAAAGAAGAAGCTTTTTAATTAGATAAAAAATTAAATTTCTGAAATGAGGTTTATTTTTTCAAATAAGGATTTCGATCTAAATCTCATTAACGATTTCTCCCGATTGCAATATCAAAAAATTGGGAGCAGACATCTTCTAATTAATGACCCAAAGACAATAACAGATACTCCCGAACACATTTCTGTTGTAAATGGCTATCTGAGAGACTTTCAATTTGAGGATCTTTCCGAACAGAAAGTTTCGGCTATCAGCAAACTTTGGAAAAAGTGGCCTTTACCTGATAACATTACAGGTAGTTTTTCGGCATTTTCTTTTAATAAAACTTCTTCAGAATTTATTATAAGTACCGATCCGGTTAACATCTATCCGCTTTACTATTTGAAACAAGGTGATAGTTTTTACATTTCCAATAGCATAATACTAGTGGGAAGGTTTTCTAACGCTCCATTAGATGATACTGGTGTTTTCCAGAGAGCTGTAGGTCCTAATTTTATGAATATTGGATCTCGAACTATACTTGAGAATTGTAAAAGTATTCTGCCCGGGGAATGGATTAAATTTGATGAAAAAGGGGACATAATAGAAAAGAAATATGATAATTCACTTTATCAGAATTTAAGTTCATCATCCTTTCAAAAAGATCAGATTGAAGAATATTGGGATCATTATAAAAAGGAAGTAGCTCTATGTACTTTACAACATGAAGAAGTTAATATTGCTTTGAGTGGTGGTTTAGACAGCAGGATAGCCTTAGGTGCGATACCCAATAATAAGACAATTTATTCCTACACATTTGGTTCTCCTAAGAACTATGAAGTAAAAATTGCCAAAAAACTTTCTAAAAAAAAGGGAGCCCATCATACCGCCTGTTTTTATCCCGAAATGTATTTCCCTCCAAAAAACATATTGGAACAATATACTAGAGATACCGAATCAGTAAAGCTAAATAGCTGGCTTGAAATTTTGGAAAAGATAGATAAACAAGAAAAAAAACCTTTATTACTTGGTGAGTTGTGCGAGGGATTACCAGCAAGAAATATCAAGAAATATAGTTCCAGTTCCTTCAGAAAGAAAAACCTAATTAATTATTATTTAAAGAATCAAGAATTTTCTTTCACAAAAAGCAGCTCATTAGCTTTTCAATCCTGGAAGAAACAAAAAATTGAAATTTTGTTGTCTTGGCATGATAACAACTGGTTCAATAAACTTGGGAAATCGAATTCAAAAGAAAAAATTATTAATTCCTCAAAAAAGGATATAGAAGAAATTTTTAATAGGATTGAAGATCATCAATTAGCATTTACAGAGTTATACGATGAACTTTTTTCATGGTATACTTTCACAAGGATGGAACTATCTAAGCAGGTAACTATCTGCAATGAAAAATTCTATGCATTTAGCCCGGGTATGTCCTTGCAGATGCTTAAAAGGACCAGTAATATTCACCCCAACTTACGATTGTTATACAGGTTTACAAATAAACTTTTAGAATCTAACAACGACCTAAACCTATTTAGAAG
>CAYWAB010000233.1:0-1564 GCA_964456105.1 uncultured Christiangramia sp.
CCGTACTGGAAGAGGATTATAAGGTGACCTCGGGGTTTCTGCAATTTGCTCAGGACAGTATACAGTTCACCAAAATGATCAAAAAAAAGGTGTCAGATATTGTGAGCAATAATAATCTGGATGGGGGACAGCTAAGTGCCAGGCAAAGAATTGAACATATGGAAAGGATATCCAGGATGGAAGAAGTGGAGAAGGATATCCTGCGTTCGGCAATTTCTGAAATGGTAACCAGGTTGCCGGTACATAAAAGGGTTTCAAAAGGAACTATTGAAGAACTGCTAAAAGAGGAACTGCAAGACAAAGGCCTGAAGACCGATTTTGAATTTGGAGTGTATAACAACTCCATCGCCACAAATCTTCATTCAGAAAATTTCAGTCTTAATCATCCTGCGACCTATGCCGTGCCTTTGTTTATGGATAGAGTGGGGAATAGCGGATATCAGTTATTGGTAAATTTCACCAATAAGAAAGAAGCAGTACTTTCATCGGTGATCCTGATGGCAAGCCTCTCCATTATATTCACCTTAATTATCGTGATCGCATATTCAAGTGCGCTTTCACAGCTTATAAAACAGAGACAGATTTCGCAGATCAAGACAGATTTTATAAATAATATGACGCACGAGTTCAAAACTCCCATAGCAACCATAAACCTGGCCCTGGATGCCATTAAGAACCCCAGGATCCAGGAAGATCAGTCCAAGGTTGGGAAGTATCTGCAAATGATAAGGGATGAGAACAGGAGAATGCATGCCCAGGTTGAGAATGTATTGCGAATCTCTAAACTGGAAAAGAACGAACTAGATCTTAAAAAAGAAAGACATCAGCTGCATGATATTATCCAGGATGCGATAACTCACGTTGAATTAATTGTGGAAGATCGTGGAGGATATATACAAACGCATTTTGCGGCACTGCGCTCCTCGATACTGGCGAACCAGGATCATTTTACCAATGTGATGGTAAATATACTGGACAATGCCATAAAATATTCTGAAGATGCCCCCAGGATAGATATCTATACCGCTAATGTGAAGAATTATATTTATTGCGAAATTAGAGATCAGGGAGTAGGGATGAACAAGCAGGTTCAAAAAAAAGTATTTGAAAAATTTTACCGCGAGCATACCGGTGATATTCACAATGTGAAAGGTCACGGACTTGGGCTGGCCTATGCCAGACAGATTATAGAAGACCATCATGGTGAAATTACCGTAAACAGCGAAAAAGGAAAAGGAAGTACCTTTATTATTAAACTACCACTAATATCTTAAATACATGGAAACTGAAAACAAGAAAATTTTACTAGTAGAGGATGATCCAAATTTTGGAACGGTCCTTAAAGATTACCTCGCAATGAACGACTACGAGGTAACACACGCAAAGAATGGAATGGAAGGATTTGAAAAATTCAAAAAAGATGATTTCGACCTTTGTATTCTGGACGTAATGATGCCTTATAAGGATGGTTTCACTCTTGCTAAAGAGATCCGCGATAAGAACGAGGAAATTCCTATTATCTTCCTTACTGCTAAAGCAATGAAAGAAGATGTTTTGAAGGGAT
>CAYWAB010000233.1:1574-2670 GCA_964456105.1 uncultured Christiangramia sp.
AAAGCTATCATGCAGCGTAAGGCTACAGATAGTATTGCAGACAGTAAGCAGTTCGAGTTCGAGATAGGTGATTTCCATCTTAATTCTAAACTTCGTTTTCTTACTTTCAGGGATGAGGAGCCACAAAAACTTTCTCCTAAAGAAAATGAACTATTAAGGCTGCTTGCATTGCACGAGAACGATCTTATGCCTCGTGAATTGGCTTTAACTAAGATCTGGAGGGACGATAATTACTTCACTTCAAGAAGTATGGACGTTTATATCGCCAAATTGAGAAAATACCTTAAAAAAGACGAAAACGTGGAGATACTGAATATCCACGGAGAAGGTTTCCGACTTGTAGTAAAGAACAAGGAAGAGACCGAAGCTTAAAAAATAAAATCAGTTTCCGGGATTTGTTGCATCACGGTTTGCCCGTGGTGCAGCTTAAAATCTCGATCTATATTATTGCCTTCTTCTTTTCTGGTAAACCACCTGGTACCTCTAAATATCTTAAAAACAGCATTCTTAGCACTAATTTAGGTGCTGTTTTCTTACAATACTTATATTTACAACATAATTTTTAGCAAGCCCCGCTTTGACCAATGCTGTGAGAATATGGTTTTTGATTGGCTCTCCTATGCGGAAGGCTTGTATTTTTCTGGTTTCACTATTCGGATTTTTAACTTCAGCGTATAGTCAGGATCGGGCAACTATTGTCCCAACTTATAATCATATAAACAAGTTTGACCTTCCAACGGTAAATGCTGGTTTTTCAGGTGTTAACTCCGAGGACCTTACAATTGCAATAGCCACGGGTCCAGATAATTTTGTTTATACTCTAAGCTTTGGTAACGGAGTTCAAAAAAGAAATCCTGATGGAACGGTTGTAACTTCAAATTTCATTGATGGTCTAGATAGTCCTCTAGATATTGCGGTAGATGAGAACGGATTAATTTACATTGCAGATTTTCAGGCAGGAGGAACGACTTACCTGGATAATGGACAGATAAAAATATTCGATAGGGATGGCACATATCTCCGTTCTATATTAACCTCCTTTTACCGACCTATGGGAATAGATGTAGATTCACAAAATGTCTATATAGCTGAATAT
>CAYWAB010000234.1:0-334 GCA_964456105.1 uncultured Christiangramia sp.
TATTATAATATTTTTAAAATTTGGTATGGCAAATCCTTTTTCGTTACAGATTCCCAGAAGAGGCGATAATAAATAGATTTTAATAGAATTAAATTACGACTTTATACCATATTGATAGCACAATAGCCTCACAATTGGCAAAAGAATAACCTTAATTAATTCTATTGTTAATTATGAGCCTTTAATGATATTATGTTCCTGATTACGGCGTCTTTAATTCAGCCCTGGAGATATAATTCCGCTGGTAAGACACTTTGCAACTAATTCAGTAGTGTTTGTACAACCGCTTTTTTGCAGGACGTTCCTTCTATGGGTTTTAATAGTGTGATGAGAA
>CAYWAB010000234.1:344-2651 GCA_964456105.1 uncultured Christiangramia sp.
AGATTGAGTTTTTCTGCGATCTGTTCAGCATTTAATCCTCTGGATAATTGCATTATTATCTGTTTTTCCCTTTCGGTAAGAAGTGATGAAAAATTACTATTGTCATAATTATCCTTCCTGGGATCAAATCTGCCTTTAGAAATTTCTACGTTAAAATAACATTTTCCTCCATCCATATGGATAAAAGAAACCTCGTTGGTACTGCTAACTTTAAGATGGGAAACATCTGTTTGGATACAAAAAACATGTTGAGGTGTCCCGTTTTCTAAAACACTTAAAGGAATTGCCTGATACAACATCGTTCTTATCTTGCCCTTAGCATCTTTCATACGATAGGAAAACATATTTTTATAGTTCAGGACATTATCTTTATCAAGAAAAAAGGTGTAGAAATCACTGATGACTTTACTTTTCCGGTTGATGATTTCAATTTCCTCTGGGATCACTGTGTTTAGAAGTTCTTTTAGATCAACCTCCTTTGCATCCATACCTACAAAGTCTCTTACCGAATCTGAAACATATTCCAGTTTAAAGTTATGAAGGTTTACAATATAAAAATAGGAGTTTCCCGGGGCGAAAATAGAGGCAAACCTTTTAAAATCCTGAGAGATTTCAAAACGGCGATATTCTTTAACCTTACGGGAATAAATCTCCTTCCAGCGATCTGAGATTTCTTTTAGATCTTTATGCATTAAGTCCGGGTTTTGGGCCGATAAATATAGGAATTATTGAAAGCTTGTAGAATTTGTATCAATCTTTTCAAGCTCCACTGAATAAAAAAAACCTCCAGTAAATTCCTGAAGGTTTTTGCGCCAAGATTTCATAAAGTTACTGGAAATCAGATCCACATTAATGTTTTTTCCCCAACTCTAACATTCTGGAAGTTCAGCCCTACCTAAACTTCCCGGTGAATCAAAACAGTTACTAAAATTACTTATTTTGACGGCGCTAAGATAGAAACGGGATGTCAGTAATAAAATACCATTATAAAGGTATTTATTACCCTCTCTGGTTATTTTACAAGGAGTTGTAGGTTTTGATTTTTTAGCTACTTTCCAATACAAAAATTTGCAAAGATATTCCCTAAAAGGTCGTCGTTTGTGATCTCTCCGGTGATCTCTCCAAAATGATGCAGCGCCTGGCGTATATCTATTGCCAGCAGGTCTCCCGAAAGATCGGCATTTAAACCCTCTTCTACCTTATTGATCTCTTCCAGTGCTTTTAAAAGAGCCGCATAATGCCTTGAGTTTGTTACTATGGTGTCACTGTTGCGCAAGGCTCCGGTATTCACGAATTCTAACAACCGCTGCTTTAATTCTTCTACTCCAGATCCTGTTTTGGCAGAGAGCAACTGCAGAGAGGTATGAGAGATATTACCAAGATCAGACTTTAGGTTTTCTATATCTTTCTCTGAAAGCTGGTCGGTTTTATTCGCAATGATTACCAGTGGCTTTTGCGGGAATTTGTTCTTTATCTTTTCAACTTCAATAAGAACCTCCTTCAGCCGTTGTGCATCATTTTCTATCCTGGAACTGTCTACGAGATATACTACTACCTGCGCCTGGCTTATCTTTTCGAAGGTCTTTTTGATCCCGATACTTTCTACCACATCTTTGGTTTCACGAATTCCCGCGGTATCTATAAACCGGAATCCAACCCCGCCAATACTCATTTCATCTTCAATGGTATCCCTGGTAGTACCGGCGATTTCTGAAACAATAGCCCGATCTTCATTAAGTAAAGCATTAAGCAACGTAGATTTTCCCACATTGGGTTCTCCCACAATGGCTACAGGAATCCCGTTTTTCAACACATTTCCGGTAGCAAAGGAATCTATCAGTCTTTTTAAAACGGTCTGAATTTTTGAAACCAGCTCCTTGAATTGATCCCTATTGGCAAACTCCACATCTTCTTCAGCAAAATCCAGTTCCAGTTCAATCAGAGAGGCGAAATTCAGCAATTCTTCACGCAGTTTCTGGATCTCATTGGAAAAACCACCACGCATTTGCTGCATAGCCATTTGATGTGAAGCGGCATTTTCAGAATTGATAAGATCGGCCACAGCTTCTGCCTGACTCAGGTCCATTTTTGCATTCAGGAAGGCGCGTAAGGTAAATTCGCCGGCTTCCGCCGATCGGCAACCTTTTCTAATCAATAATTGAATAATTTCCTGCTGAATATAAGGACTGCCATGACAGGATAATTCTACAGTTTCCTCACCTGTATAGGATTTTGGCGCACGAAAAACCGAAGCCAGAACTTCATCAATGGTTCTTTCGCCATCCATTATATTTCCAAGATGGAGAG
>CAYWAB010000235.1:0-2624 GCA_964456105.1 uncultured Christiangramia sp.
TAAACGCCGTAAGAGTAAAGAAAATATCTTAAGGTCATTTCAACAATAAATATGGAATAAATTAGAGAACCTGCTTTTAACTAGGTTTTTTAGTGTACATTTGTCAGGTAATTTATAATTTAGTTCTCTCCATTTAAATCTTTTAACAAGGATTTTTTGTAAAGTTTACTACAGCAGTTACCAAAATTTTAAACAGTACAGTATCAATAATCCAAAATTTGCCCAGAAAAGGGCGTCCGATTTTTCCAAAACTTTAAGGAGTCGCGTTAATTCTTACTTTAAGAATAACAACATTAGTAAACATGCTAACACCAGCATGATCCTTAAGACCATATTAATGCTTTTAGTATTTCTTTGTCCTTTGATAATTATCAATACAGGGATAGTGAGTCAAGTATGGCTTGTATTCATGCTTTATATCATTAGTGGTTTTGGAATGGCTGGAATAGGAATGGGAATCATGCACGATGCGATCCACAACTCCTATTCGAAGAGCCAGAAGGTAAATAAGTATCTTGGATATACTTTAAACCTTATTGGGGCGAATGCAAGTGTCTGGAAGATCCAGCACAATGTCCTTCACCATACTTTTACAAATATCGAAGAAGCAGATGACGATATAAATCCTCCGTTCTTTTTGCGGTTTACCCCGCATACCAAGCGTTATGGTATTCATAAGTTCCAGCACATCTATTCCTGGTTCTTTTATGGATTATCAACAGTGTCCTGGGTAACCACCAAGGATTTTGTGAGAATGGTGAGGTATAAAAAAATGGGATTCTTTAAGGAGAAAAATGTTTTTAATAAAGAACTTGCGAAAGCCATATTCTGGAAAGTTATTTCTTTTGGTTTTGTTTTGATATTACCTATGATTATGGCGCCTGTTAGCTGGTGGATCATATTACTCGCTTTTGTCACTATGCATTTCGTGACAGGTTTAATGATCACCACTATTTTCCAGTTGGCACATATAGTTCCAACCACAGAATATCCACTTCCGGACGAGAACGGAATGGTAGCAGGGGATTGGGCAAGTCATCAGCTTTTAACAACAAGTAATTTTTCTCCAAAAAGCAGGTTATTTTCCTGGTTTATTGGTGGACTTAATTATCAAATCGAACACCATCTATTACCTAATATCTGTCACGTGCACTATAGAAAAATTTCTCATATAGTTGCCGAGACAGCAAGGGAATATGGATTACCGTATCATAATAAGCATACTTTTATTTCTGCCGTTAGAGAACATTTTAGAATGTTACGTCAATTAGGACGTATGGATGATCTTAGAGCAGGATAGAATAGATTTAAGATTGGAAGCCATACGATCTTTAAAACAACATGGCACAAATAGTAACAATTAACAATTAATGTAATGCAAGAAGGAAAAGTGAAGTTTTTTAATAACGCCAAAGGTTTTGGTTTTATTAAATCTGATGATTCAAATGAAGACATCTTTGTACACCAGAGTGGTCTAATTGATGATATTCGTGAAGACGATATCGTTAGATTTGAAGTAGAGCAAGGAAAAAAAGGATTAAACGCTATAAACGTTGAACTAGTAGACTAATTATTAGTTCACATCTTTTTTAAATGACAAGCCATCTTTCCAGGTGGCTTTTTTATTGATATAGCTTAAGTAGTATTATATTTCGAGTCTTTTTAGATTGTTGTTTTGATCAGGGATAAAAAACATTTCCGATATTAGAGCTAAATAGACCAAAACCAATCATATGACCATTAACAAAAAGTTATTGTTATATCTCTGCGCAGTCGTTCTAACCACTTACTTTCTTTTTCTCGGACTGGCTAAGGCAAAAGGTTTCTTCGCACCACTTTTTACAGCCATAATCTTAAGTCTTCTAGTTCTTCCTTTATCGCAATGGCTCGAGAGGAAAATGCGACGTCCTTTGGCGGCACTTTTGAATAGTATTTTATTATTTCTGGTCTCTATTGGGATGCTCGCTATCGTTTCCTTTCAATTAGAAAGTTTTGTGGAGGACTGGCCGCAGATTAAAGAAACAATGATTCCTAAAATAGAAGAAGTAAAAACCTTCATTACCCATAGCACTCCTTTAGATCGTGAAGATATTCAGGAAGCCAAAAACACCGTTTCTTCCAGTGGTTTTGCTGTAAGTAATCGAATTACGTCCTTTATGGGTGGCCTATCAAGCTCTATGGCAAATTACCTTTTGATCTTTGTTTATACATTTTTTCTTATTAATTACCGGCATATTTTTAAGAATTTTCTTCTCGATGTGCTACCGGATCGGAAAGAAGAGGTACAGAAGATCATCAGCGAATCTGCTAAAGTGGTCCCCCAGTATTTAATTGGTAAACTTTTATTGATGGGCCTTCTTGCCGTGCTGTATGCCATTGGACTCGGTCTATCCGGAGTAAATAATTTCATACTGGTTAGTGTGATAGCAGCTCTACTGACACTTATACCCTATGTAGGAAATGTTTTAGGTTTCTTAATGGCCATATTTTTTGGATACCTCACGACTGGAGATACCACTGTTCTAATTGGTGTGGCTATCACTTTTACCGTCACCCAGTTTTTTGAGAGTTATGTTTTACAGCCATATGTAGTAGGGGACAGGGTAGATGTTCATCCTTTCTTT
>CAYWAB010000236.1:0-2615 GCA_964456105.1 uncultured Christiangramia sp.
CAAATTCTACAGGAGAGGAATCATCTACAAGTACCTTTACGATCTTTCCTGAAACTTCACTTTCTATTTCATTGAAAAGTTTCATTGCTTCGATGATACATAAAACGTCTCCTTCTTTCACGGTATCTCCAACTTCACAGAATGTTGGTTTGTCTGGCGAAGGTTTTCTGTAGAAAGTACCAATGATTGGTGACTTCACAGTGATGTATTTAGAATCGTCTGCGGAAGAATCTTTGGTTTCTTTTGGAGCAGTTTCCTGTGGCTGTGGAGACGCCTGAGGTTGTTGCTGTTGTGGTTGCATCTGCTGTGGCATTTGCTGCCCCATTGGAACATGCTGTACTATGGTAGTTTCTTTATCGTCTGAGCCCGTTCTGATTGTAATTTTTACATCTCCGGTCTCAAGTTTTACCTCGCTGGCACCCGATTTAGCCACAAACTTTATCAGATTCTGAATTTCCTTTAAATCCATAATATTTGGTGTTGGTTTTTTTATGAGTTATAGGCCCATTTCAGGTAAGCTGCTCCCCAAGTGAAGCCGCCGCCGAAAGAGGCAAATATTAAATTATCTCCTTTTTTGAATTTCTTTTCGTAATCGCTTAACAGTAATGGCAAGGTTGCCGATGTGGTATTTCCATATCTTTCAATATTCATAAGCACCTTTTCCTCATCATGAAGGTTCATCCTGTTCGCAGTAGCATTTATTATTCGCTGGTTTGCCTGATGTGCAACAAGCCAGTCTACATCTTCATTAGTGAGATTATTCCTCTTCATGATCTCTTCACTTACTCCCGCCATATTAGAAACTGCAAATTTAAAAACGGTTTTTCCATCCTGTCTAACAAAATGTAAGCGTTTTGCAACTGTTTCTTCAGTAGGTGGGATCAGAGACCCGCCAGCCTCGATCTTCAAGGATTCCCTGCCGATGGAGTCGCTTCTTAAAATTTCATCCTGAAGTCCCAAACCTTCATGATTTGGTTCCATAAGCACGGCTCCCGCCCCATCACCAAAGATGATACAGGTGGTACGATCTGTATAATCAATAATAGAAGACATCTTATCTGCTCCGATAACCAGGACCTTTTTATATCTCCCTGATTCTATATAAGCCGCAGCCGTAGACATCCCATATAAAAAACTGGAACAAGCCGCCTGCAGATCATACGAAAATGCGTTGGTCGCTCCTATTTGGGTTGCCACATGAACTCCAGTAGATGCCACTGGCATATCCGGTGTTGCTGTTGCCATTATAACTAAATCTATTTCCTTTGGGTCGAGATTGGTTTTGCGTAGAATATCCTTTGCCGCCTCGATACCTAGATAAGATGTACCTTTTGAAGGGTCTTTTAAAATATGTCTTTCTTTTATACCAGTTCTTGTGGTGATCCATTCGTCTGTGGTATCCACCATTTTCTCCAACATCTTGTTGGTTAAAATATCGTCAGGTAAATAAGAACCTACAGCTGTAATTGCTGCCGTGATTTTACTCATAAACTTGGATTTAATTCACCAGTAACCGGCCTGTCATCGCTTTTTACGTTCATAGAAAAATACTAAAATTTATTCGAACCGGCGTGCAAATTAAGGTCTTTTTAGGACTTAATCAACTAAAAACAAAAAACTCCCACAAAGTGAGAGTTCTTATAATTATTTGAAGCTCTAAAACTAAATTAAGCTTCTATTTCTTCTGTATTATCAATTAATACCTGACCACGATAGTAAAGTTTACCTTCGTGCCAGTGTGCTCTGTGATAAAGGTGAGCTTCACCTGTTACAGAATCTACAGCCACTTTTGGAGCTGAAGCTTTATAATGTGTTCTTCTTTTATCTCTTCTGGTTTTAGAGATTTTTCTCTTTGGATGTGCCATGGCTTCCTGTTAATTATTCGTTTAGTAAATTTTTTAATTTGTCCCAGCGAGGATCTGTATCGTCCTCTTTCTTCTTTTTCTGATTTTTCAAACTAAGCTCTTCCAGCTTATCGAGTACTTCCGACTTCAGCGTCCCGTCTTCCACTCCCGGGTGGATCTTCTTCTGCGGAACTGAAAGCACCACAAGTTCATAAATGTACTGCTGAACGTTCACTTCAAACTCCCCGTGAGGCAGGATGAGCAAATCTTCATCATCATTATTGAACTCATCGCCAAACTTGATCACCAAAAACAATTTCCCGTCAATGGGCTGATCGTATGGCTCGTTTGTAAGATCGCAGTTTACATTCACTGTTCCCGTTGCCTCGAAGGTGAGCTCCATCATCGTGGATTTCTTCTCGAACAACAGGTCGATCTTTACATCGGCACTATTGAATTCGTCGTACTCAAAATGTTCAAAGAACCTGTTATCTAACTCATACTCAAACTGGTGTTTCCCAAGCTTTAATCCCTTAAAAGGAATTGTAAACTCTTCTAAATTCCTCATCTCTCCTCAGTTTTGAGTGCCTTCCGTTTCCGTTAAGGCGGGTGCAAAGATATAAAAATTAATCAATTATGTTCTTTTTATAAACAAATTTTTGTTTATATCTTCCTTCCTTGTTTCTTTAACGGATTTTCGGTGAGCACCTTATATTCTTCCCTCGCTTTATAGATCTCAATCGCCTTAAAAACTGCTTCTTTAAATGAATT
>CAYWAB010000237.1:0-2587 GCA_964456105.1 uncultured Christiangramia sp.
TTAGTTTAAAGTCGTGCAAATTTATGAATTTTCACTCCATTTATCCCAACAAATAATAGAATTTTACTACTAACGACTGTTAAATTAAATTCTTTAAAAATGGTAATTTCTTCTAACTTTGTCTATTATCATTACCTATGAAAGTCTTTTTCACTTCTCTTATAATTACCTTGGTTTCTCTATCACTAAGGGCTCAGCCAATTGAAGAAACGGCTCAACCAAATTATATTAGAACCATAATTTTTCGCGGGGACAATCCTATGAATATAGGAAATCCCATTATTAGAATTGGCAACAACATTAACCTTAGTTTTGATGACATTATTGGGGACGAAGCTGACTACTATTATACCATCGAACATTTTAATTATGACTGGACTCCCAGCCAGCTTGCCAAGAACGAATACCTTGAAGGCTTCGATAATGTTAGGATACAGCAGTTTACAAACGCATATAACACGCTTCAGCCCTATACACATTATGAACTGAATATTCCCAATGCGAATGTGAAGGCTTTAAAAGTATCTGGAAATTATCTTCTAAGTGTTTACAATTCTAACAGAGAACTCGTCTTTTCCAGGAAATTCATGCTTTATGACCCTATCGCGAGGATAGAAGCTAACGTTAAACGGGCTAGAGACATATCGGTTATAGATGAAAAACAAACTGTAAATTTCAGTATCAATTCACCAGATCTTCTTCTGAAAAACCCGGAACAGAATGTCAAGGTTAGCATCATTCAGAATTATAATCTAAAACTGGCGATCCACAATCTCAAACCTCAGTACACCATTGCCAATGAATTAATCTATAGGTATGACAGTGAATCCTCTTTTTGGGGAGGTAACGAATTTTTTCAGTTCGACAATAAAGACCTTAGAGCCACGACCGCAGATATCGCAGCAATCGAACTGGAACAGCTTTATCATCATTATTTATTTCCAGATTTTACCAGAAGTGATAATGTTTATACCTATAACCCTGATATTAATGGCGCCTTCGTCATTAGGAATCTCCAGGCCGAGAATTCCGATATCGAGGCGGAATATGTTTGGGTACATTT
The DNA here is from genome assembly GCA_964456105.1 of uncultured Christiangramia sp. Taxonomy (GTDB): domain Bacteria; phylum Bacteroidota; class Bacteroidia; order Flavobacteriales; family Flavobacteriaceae; genus Christiangramia. Next base: position 1,064 of record CAYWAB010000237.1, read on the forward strand.
CCGTTTAAAGAATTATGATAATATAGAGAATGCAGAGATCCATTTATATGGTGGTTTCAATAATTTTTCACTTAATAACAGCACGAAAATGACCTATAATGAAGCCACCGGCTATTATGAAAATGCGAGGTTATTCAAACAGGGTTATTACAATTATAAATATGTACTGTTAAATAGAGACGGCAGTATAGATGATGGATATATTAGTGGCAATTTTGATGAAACCGAAAACGAATATATAATCCTTGCCTATTACAGAAGTCCAGGAGCAAGGTACGATCGCCTAATTGGAATAGGGTCTGCCAATTCCAGGAACATTAGCAACTAATCAATGAAAATAAAGCGCTCATTAATCAAGTATAGAGGAGATCATTGTCTTAATTGCGATCATCCACTTGAATTAACCGATAGGTATTGCTCCAGGTGCGGACAAATGAACAGCACCAAGAAATTGAGCTTTAGTGATTTCTTTTCTGAATTCTTTTCAGGAGTTTTTGCTTATGATTCAAGATTTCAACGCACTCTTCGGGTTTTACTCTTTAAACCCGGAAGGATCTCGAAAGACTACATCCACGGAAAAAGAATGGCCTACGCTAACCCGTTCCGTTTTTATTTAAGCGCTTCCATTCTTTTTTTCTTATTATTCGGATTTTCAATCAATTCAGAAAATGACCTGAGAGACCGTGATATCATAAAGGTTGGCGGTCCCGAACAGATCCCAACGCCTCCAAATGTAAACCTCGATAGTATAAATCAAATCGTTGCCAGCCGGGAGTTATTACTGGATTCCATTAAAATTGATAGTACCCCAACAACTTACCGTGATAAATACTTCACCGAAAAGGAATTGGATTCAATGGATAACCTGAAAAGCCTTACTAAAAGGTTAGATCTTTATTATGATTTTCAGGATGAAACCGAAATTTTCAATGCTGAAGCAGCAATGGACAGCCTGAAACATAATCAAACTGGCTTTAATCACTGGTTATATAAGAAATCTATTGATGCAAACACCTTTTCTGAAAACCCTAAACTTTTCCTGGATTATTTTATAAGTCAGCTACCTTTTATAATATTCTTTTATCTTCCGGTTTTCGCCTTATTCATCTGGCTTCTTTACCTCCGCAGGCCATTTAATTATATGGAGCATCTGATATTCGCTTTCCATGTACAAACCATGTTCTTTGTTCTGTATGGGATCGCATTGTTAATACAGATGATCACCGGCGGGAATTTACCTGTAATGGCGGCGAATTTTATATTCCTTTTTTATCTATATAAAGGACTTAGAAACTTTTACAGACAAAATCGTGTTAAAACGATTCTAAAGTTCATCTTGCTAAACCTTATATTCTTTATTTTAGCGATCATTGCAGCAGTTGTTTCTTTACTCGCTTCATTTTCTATATATTGAGATGGTCCATCAGGTAACAAAAGGAATAAAGATTTCAGTTGAAACTAACTTCGAAGGGATGTTCTACAAGAACAAAAAGATGCACTTTGGCTTTGGTTAACAAAAAACCA
>CAYWAB010000238.1:0-1099 GCA_964456105.1 uncultured Christiangramia sp.
TAAGCGTGTGCCATCAGCAAAAACCGTTTCGGGAGCTAATACCAGGTCGGTATCATTATCTACAGCCTCGGAGCTTAAGTTTAAAAGCAGCTTTCCTATTCTTTGATCGGTAGTGTTATATTTTTCAGTGTAGGGATTAATATTGGGCTGAAGTATTACCACTTCAATATGTTCCTTAGGTTCTTCATAATTAAAATAGATTATCAAGGAAGTTATGAGAGGAATTACAAGTAGTAAGGTTATTTTAATCGAGGAACGAATAATGATCGATCGCTCCCTGAATTCCTGGAACTGAAGAATAGCTTTAAAGAAAGCGATATTTAAAAGCCATATCCATAATGTGCCGCCAAAGGTTCCGGTATATTCATACCATTGAACCCAGCTTATATATTCTGAAAAAACATTTCCCAGATTTAGCCATGGCCAGGAAAAGTCCCAGTTCAAATGTATCTTTTCGAATACGATCCAGATGCTTATTAGAAAAGCTGCTGCCGCACTAAATCCTGTTCTTTTGGCGACCACATGATATAGCAGAAATACAAGAGCCATTAACAGGCTGTTTACTATTATTGCAAATGCACCGCCAAAGGGAGTTGAGAAATAGATCCAGTAAGTGGTAATTAGATTCCAGATAAAGAAACTTAAATAGGCTAATCCGAAAACTTTTAAGTTTTTCGCATTCTTAGCGTAATTCCTAATATTAAATTCAGCCAGCAACAAAGGGACAAATGCTGCAAAGATGAATAAAGGGAATCCGTAAGTAGGCCAGGAGATTGCCAGTAATAATCCGCTTAGAAGGGCAAAAATGAAGTTCTTCATGATGACTCAAAAATAGGAAACTTCCTTATCAATTGTCAAAATAACTATTATCAATTATCGGATTTAACTGCTCTTTTGTAGCTTAACTATCTCGATAAAGCCATATATCTTCGTTTATAAAAAAATCTGCTTCCAATTATAGTGAAATCGATTCTTCTAAGAAAAATGTAATTATTCCTGCATTAGTTTTTATGGGAATCTCGATATCTTAATTTTTTAAACAACAAACAACAAACAACAAACAACAAACAACAAACAACAAACAACAAACAACAAACAA
>CAYWAB010000238.1:1199-2560 GCA_964456105.1 uncultured Christiangramia sp.
CAAAACTTAGATCAATTTCAATTCAAAATAGTAGTTTAGTACTTTATTCTTAAAACCAGTTTATGGGAATTAAAAAGCATATCCCCAATTTTATAACCTCTTTAAATCTTTTAAGTGGGAGTATAGCCATAATCTTTGCAGTACAGGGGAACCTTATTCTTGCAGCTATTTTTGTCGCAATTGGGATTTTTTTCGATTTTTTTGATGGTCTTGCAGCCAGGATCCTGGATGTGAAAAGCGAAATAGGATTGCAACTGGATTCTCTTGCAGATGTTGTGACCAGCGGGGTGGTTCCGGGATTAGTTATGTTTCAACTCCTGAACAAGGCTCTACCCTCTGAAAACTCCATGTTTACTAACTGGGACTCTTCTTTATTTGAAATTCAGCTCAAACCCCTTGCCCTTACCGGGTTTTTGATCATCCTTGCCTCGGCGTACCGACTGGCCAAATTCAATGTCGATGAACGGCAGACCGAGTCATTCATTGGCTTGCCAACTCCTGCTAACGCTTTATTAATACTGAGTTTGCCTCTGATCCTTACATTTCAACCAGGGCCTGTAATTTCCGGCTTACTTTTGAACGAATGGTTTTTAATCGGGTTAACACTACTTAGTTGCTATTTGCTAAATGCCGAATTACCGCTGTTCGCCTTAAAATTTTCTGATTGGGGCTGGAAGGAGAATAAATTAAGATATGCATTTATGTTTATTTGCATAATCCTGATAGCATTATTGAAATTTATCGCAATACCTGTAGTTATTTTACTATACGTATTACTTTCTATAACCTTTCAAAGGTCAGAAGTTTGATTCCTGTACCTTTTGATAAGATCCATTTCAGTATTTAATGCAGCTCCGCTAATGATGTCCATATTAGCAAAGGGCCATTTTTTTAATTCTCTTCTTTCCTCACTAAGCTTTATAAAAATTTCGGAATAGGAATTTTTAAGATTATGGGTTGAAAAATATTCATTCAAATTTTTAACCATATCATTTTGCTGATATATTTTAGCCCAGTTGATCGAATTAAAAAGTCTGTATCTCTTTTCTATATTTTTAGATTTCATCATTCTCTTAATAAACCAGTCATCAATTTTGGATCTCAGACCCCAAACAGGAACTTTAAATAAATTTGACCATGATTGAGGAATTATTGGAATTTGGTTAGTAGGAATATTTTTAAATTTTTTAAAGTCCGGAGTTTCCTTTAGAAGTTTATTTGTAAACCTGTAATAAAGCCTGAGATTAGGATGAATATTACTCGTTTTTTTTAATAGTTGGAGAGACATTCCCGGGCTGAATGCATAAAATTTTTCGTTGCAAATATTTACCTGGCGGGATAATTCCATTCTGGTGAAAGTA
>CAYWAB010000239.1:0-2472 GCA_964456105.1 uncultured Christiangramia sp.
TTTTATACGGAATCTGGATGTATAATAAATACGACCGAAAAAGTTCTTAATGAAGAATTTGATCAGCAATATCAATAAAGCATTTGATCACAGAGTACGACTTGGAATTATGAGCGTGCTTATGGTGAATGAATTTGCCGACTTTAAAACCCTAAAAGAACTATTGGGCGCTACAGACGGTAATATCGCCAGCCATACCAAAGCTCTTGAAAAAAAGAACTATATAAAGGTGGAAAAATCGTTTATAGACAGAAAACCCAATACAAGGTATCTGGCAACCGACACAGGACGTAAGGCATTCCAGTCCCATCTTGATGCCCTGGAAAAGCTCTTGAATAACGAAGTAACCATCATCAAACCGGAAGATTAATTTTTTTATTTACACACTTTGAATTTCAAAGTACTTATATATTGTTTAACTATTAATTATTATCATTATGAAGATTAACCGCCTTTTAATTATTTTCTTTATCGTGGGGGCCATACTCCTTATCCCCTTTATCGCGATGCAATTTAGCAATGATGTAGTCTGGACTTCCTCAGACTTCATTATCATGGGTGCCCTGCTAACAATAACAGGACTGGGAATAGACCTCGTCCTAAGGAAGATCCCATCAACAAGAAATCGTATCCTGTTATGCGGAGCCGTGCTTTTCCTTTTCTTTCTGATCTGGGCAGAACTTGCTGTTGGCGTTTTCGGAACTCCTTTCGCAGGAAGCTAAAACTATAAAACACATGAACTATTTCGTTAAAGAAGATTCTATTGTAAGGGAGATCTGGGGTAAAAGTGATACCATTTTATTCATTTTCGCCGGTGCTTCGGCAGAATTCGCACTGAACAAAGCCGTGGACTGGCTTTTTTACACCGGAAGGTTGCCAGAGGATCCGCTGGGTAGATTATTTTCGACCGTCGCTTATGCCAGGAAAATAGTTTTCGCTCCGGCAGAGGAAGCAGAAAAGGCCATAGAAAATATTAACAAAATACATGCTTCGGTAGAAGGTAGCCGTGGAAAATCTATACCAGACTGGGCTTATCGTGACGTTTTATTCATGCTCATCGATTATTCCATCAGGTCACATGAAATACTGGAACACCTCCTATCCCCTGCCCAGAAAGAGGAAGTTTTCGAAGTATTCTACAAGCTTGGAAAAAATATGTGCTTAAAGGGAATGCCTTCCAGTTATGAAGAATATCGCAAAATGAGAAAAAATCATTTGGAACAGCACCTTACCTATGGTGATTTCTCCCGGGAACTTTACCGACAGTATCGAAATCACCTTGGTTTTTTGAGATACCGACTTCTCATCGAGACGCAGGTATTAATCTGTCCCAAAAAAGTAAGAAAGATCATGTATTTCAGAAATTTTTCAATGCTTTCCCCGCTGATCCTTTTTTACAAAATAAGCAGGAAGATCAACCTGGACCGGCTACTGAAATCTTTTATCCTGCCTTCAGAATACAAGAACCAGATAAAATCTCTGGACCACAGCATGGCTTAGTTAAACACTAAATTTACATCAAAACCAATCCTAAAAATGGAAAATAATTCACACGACAGATCCACCGGGTTCAAATTCCTAAACTGGTTAAAGAACTCCATCACCGCGCGTATGTTCATCATAGGCTTTTTAAGCCTGGTACTTTTAATTCCGCTTTTCATGGTAGAAGAGCTCATTCGGGAACGATCCAATCGACAGCGATCGGTGGTCTCAGAAATAAGCGATAAATGGGGAGAAGCGGTGACCATCTATGGACCAATTCTTAAAATTCCTTACCGGGATTTCCATGAAAAACAGATCACCAATTCCAGGAAGGAAGTAGTAACGGAAAGCGTGGAGGAAATAGAATTCCTCTATTTGTTCCCGGACCAGCTGGATATCACTTCGAACATAGATCCGGAAATCAAAAAACGCGGTATCTATCAAACCGCGGTCTATAAAAGCAAAACGGAACTTTCCGGAAATTTCAATATCAACAATCTGGATCTTGCCGGTATCCCCGAAGAGCAAATCTTATGGAAGCAGGCAAGGATAATTCTAAAAACTTCCAATCTAAAAGGCGTAAACGAACAGATGAATATTGAACTTCATGAAGCTAACTATTCATTTTCTTCGAAATATCAGGAAAGGCAACCAGGCGCAGGAAGGAACCTTTATCTTATGGAAAGTTCCGCGCTTTCTGAAATTGATCTAAAGAATAGCCGTTCTATAAATTTCCAGATGCAGGTATCGGTGAATGGCAGTTCAGAGATCAGCTTTGTTCCCATAGGAAAAACCACTGAAGCCCGAATCATATCAGAATGGGAAACCAGCAGTTTTATGGGTGATTTCCTGCCATACAATGAAAATAAAGTTAGCGAAGAGGGTTTTGATGCCAAATGGAAGGTCCTGGATATCAACCGACCCTTCCCCCAAAGTTTTGAGCATAACTTGCCTGACCTTACAGCCTATGCATTCGGGGTGAACTTTATG
>CAYWAB010000240.1:0-2123 GCA_964456105.1 uncultured Christiangramia sp.
GCTTTCAACCTTTTTATTTTTGAAGCTTTTGTAGGTTTTGTCTTCTTCCTCTTCTTTGGTTTTTTTAATGCTTCTTTGATCTCAGTTATAAAACTTTCAGTTACGATCTCTTTATTGGAATGTTGGCTCCTTGAATCTTCTGAACTCATTTTGAGAATTCCAACTTTATTGATCCTTCCTGAAAGCTTTCTGAAAATACGTGATTTTTCATTCTCTGAAAGTGCTCCGGAACCGGCCACATCAAAACTTAGCTCTACCTTCGTAGCAGTTTTATTAGCATGTTGTCCTCCTGGCCCCGAGCTTCTTACGGCTTTGAATTCAAGTTCACTGAGAATGAGATCTTCATTCATATTATCCTGGCTGATGGGAATCTTTGAGCAGATCTGAGACCGTTTTAACCGGATTAAAAGTTTCAACTGGCACCTCTACAAAAATTGTGTTCCATTTAGCCATACCACCATTCCATAATCCCGGTCTTTCCAAGGCTTTCAGAGGTTTTCCATCTTTTGTTTTATCAGCGATAAAACTCATTTCCTCATCCACGAACTTGTGTAAATCATATCCTCCGCCTTTGTGATCGCGTAGGCTGCATACAATATCCACCGGGTTAAAATGTGTAGCCTCTCTGGCTGTTTTGGCCTGTTCCGGATTATCGTTATCAATCTGTGCTCCCTCAATGATCTGCAGCGAGATCTCTCCGTTCTTATCTTTTACAAGGAAAGGACCTCCTCCGGGCTCTCCTTCGTTCTTCACCATTCCGCAAACTCTAAGCGGACGATTTAATTTCTCTATAAGATATGCTGCGGAAGCTTCCTGAGAAGAAGCGCTTTTTACAAACAGATCTTTATTTAAAAATTCCTGAATTTCTTCCAGTTTGTCTGCGGAAGCCTTTCCGGCTTCCAGAACCTTCAAATATTCAAATACTTTTTTCTGAATTCTGAAAAGCTTTCCACCGAGCATTTTTTTATGATCCACTACATTCTGAACCTTATCTTCCGTAACAACATTATCAATATTCTTTACGAATACGATCTCTTCATCAAGCTGATTCATATTCTCAATGAGAGCTCCATGACCACCTGGCCTGAAGAACAAATCCTCATTTTCAGTCCTGAATGGCTCAAAATTATTATCAACCGCAATAGTATCAGTTTTTGGATCCTGATAAGAATATTCAATTTCGAATTTCACTCCGGTCTTCTCCTCTACTCTTTCCTGAATTTCTTTCCATTCACCTTTGAATTTATCCTTATCTCCTTTGGCTACAGTAAAATGAAGTTTGGCAACACCATCTACTTCAAGATATTTGGCTGCTTCAAAAAGATGTTCTTCAAATGCGGTTGCTATATGAGTTCCATATTTATGAAAAGGAACCAGCCCTTTTGGTAAATTACTCAGATACAAACCATCAGCTTCCAGAATGGTCTTTACTAATATTTTATTCTGGGCATCATGAGAAAGGTCATTATAATCTGAATGGTTTTTTTTCGCTTTATCCAAGGCCTTCCCGTAGAAGGGAAGTTTATTGATATGATTGAAAAATCTTTGCAGATCGGCATCTCCAGATCCATCCAGATATTCCCGAAGATCATGTTTTTCAGGATCAAAATCCTCAGCAAAATTATGCAGGGATTTGAACATTCTTGAGGCAGCTCCGGAGGCAGGGACAAATTTTAGAATACTGTGCTTATCTTTTTCAGCATCATAAAATTTAATGAGATCATGTTTCTCTGCCGGTTCTACTCTACTAATTCCCTTGCCAACAGTGGCAGCTTCGGTGATATTCACCTTAATATTACCACGTTTAAAGATCTCAATTTGTTCTTCAACTTCTCTGGTTGAAAGCCCTTTTTCCTCAATCTGTAAAATATCCTTCTCACTAAAATTCACGATTCCTGTTTTTTAATAGTTGGTTAATTTTTTCAACAGCGGCCTTTAACCGCGTATCCCGGTTTCCCTTAAGAATAAAATAAGGTTTATTATGTTGTTCCAGCTCATTTTTAAAGCGATGAAACATGCCTTCACGGTCGTGAGGCTTATCCCTTAGATCATCTGGAATCCAGGGAACATCAATATACGTTAATAAGTAGAGATCGTAATAGTTGTTTAACGCATGTTTAAGA
>CAYWAB010000240.1:2133-2463 GCA_964456105.1 uncultured Christiangramia sp.
CCTTCATAATAAGCTTCAGAATAAACTTTTAATTCAAGCAAGTCTGTATCACAAATCAGAAGTTCATCGGCTTCTTTAGAAAGCCGGTTTTCCACTTTCATCTGCCCTTCAGCAATCGGGATTATATCTTCGGGTTCACAGATACGCTTTTCCGAATTCCATACCTTCTGAAGATATTCCCGCATATATTCCTTTACCATGGGTGCATTGAAGTAAGCGGCCAGATCTTCAGACAGGGTGGTCTTTCCGGTAGATTCAGGCCCGAAAAGGACAATTTTCAGGCAGGACGAAGGTCGTTGCGCAAGTTTTTCTTCCATGCTTTGTAGCCGT
>CAYWAB010000241.1:0-2448 GCA_964456105.1 uncultured Christiangramia sp.
GTAAATTCGTTTTTGGCTGTCTTTAAAACTGCGTGCAAATATACAAAGCTTTTTATCTACTGCAAATAGTATATTAAAAAAACTTTTAATTGTTTTTATTACCTTTGCCGCCTTAAAAATTGTGATAGAAAATGTTCAATAAAAATATCAAATTAATCATAGCGGGCTTAATCATTGCTGCAGCAGTGTGGCAATTCATTGAAGGGAATATAGGAAATGGGATTTTCCTGACGCTTCTTTCAGGAATATTTATCTTCCTTTATTTTAAGAATGAAATGATTCTTTTAGCATTTCTCAGATTAAGGAAACAGGATTTTGAAGGCGCTAAGAAATGGTTGGATAAAATAAAGGACCCAGAAAAAGCACTAGTAAGGAAACAACAGGGTTATTACTGGTATCTTCATGGGTTAATGTTATCACAGACTAATATCACCCAGGCTGAAAAATATTTTAAAAGAGCCATCAGATTGGGTCTATCAATGGATCATGATCTGGCTATGGCAAAATTAAATCTCGCCGGGATTGCCATGACCAAAAGAAGAAAAAGAGAAGCTACCATATTATTAAATGAGGCTAAAAAGCTTGATAAACATGGAATGATGAATGATCAGATCAGAATGATGAAACAGCAGATGAAAAAGATTTAAACCTAAGTTTACCCCTTTTTGTTTGTTTCACCTGATTAATCAGTCTTTAAACGAAAAAATTTCGCGTGCAGGATTATAGGGGTTACCTTTAAAATGTAACTAGCCCCACTGTTGCATGAAAAAACTATTATTAGTTTTCTTTCTTATCGGCCCCACTCTATTCCCGCAGGAAAAATCGCAGGAAAAAATTTTATTCTCTCAGGCAATCTCAGATCATTTATCAGATTATAATAAAAAAGCCGATCTCGCTTATCGCTTTAATGATTATGACAAAGGCAAGGAATTGTTCGAGGATTTCACCCAAAAACATCTTGAGGGTTCATACATAGATAATTTCACTTTCCATAACTTAAAAAGGAAAGAGGTTGCCCTATATAACTTTGAAAAGCCTGTTTTCCTTATCACCTATGCTTCCTGGTGTATTCCAAGCAAAGGAGAAATTCCAGCATTAAACCAACTTGCCAAGCAATATAAAGGACAAATAGAATTCGTAGTTCTTTTCTGGGACCCATGGGAAAAAGCGAAAGAACTTTCCACACAGTTTAATTCAGAAATTTCTGTGGTATATGTGGATGAAACTGAAAACAATGGCGCTTATGTTGTAAAACAACTTAAACACTCCTTGGGGTTGCCCACCTGTTTTTTAATTTCCGAAGATAAAATGATAATGGATATCCGCAGAAGTGTCTTCCCTCCTTTAAATACTCAGCCCGAAACCGCATACATGGAGAACTTAATTGCTCTTGAATCCTCCATATCCAAAAGTCTTCTGAATAAATATGAAAATGGCTATGCTGACAATGTAAGCGTAGTAGAAGATTAATCCACCCCTTTATTTTATCGCCGGATAATATCCTTCCTCAGGAATATCTATATAATAGGTTTTTCTGGAAGCATTATTAAGGTGATCGTCCCTCAACCAGGGATTATGAATTTTAAGGATTTTATAATTAATGCCAAACTTTTCAGCGAAGTCAGGAAAATCTTTTACTACAGTATCCACTTTGACCTTTCTGGTAGGTATATACTGATATAGTTCCTTTTCATCAAAAGCAAAACCATATTTTTCCGGATTATTCATGATTTCCTTCAGGGCAAGGATTCTAAATACATATCTCCCTGTCTCCTCTCCCAGTAAAAGATCATAATAATCCTTCACCTTCTGGCGTTCGAGTTGCTTATCTATTCCGTATTGGCCAGCATTATAGGATGCTGCGGCGAGAGTCCATGACCCAAATCTTTCCCTAGCCTTTTTTAGGTAATCACTGGCCACCCGGGTAGATTTTTCAATATGGTATCTTTCATCCACATTATTGTTTATTTCCAATCCATACTCTTTCCCTGTGCCCTCCATGATCTGCCAGAATCCTATTGCTCGGGCCGGAGAAACAGCCTGCGTTAGACCACTTTCTATAACAGCGAGATATTTAAAATCGTCCGGGATACCCTCTTCCTTCAGAATTGGTTCAATAATTGGAAAATATTTACTGGCTCTTTTCATTAAAAGCAGCGCATTGGACTGCCAGTAGGTATTTACAAGCAATTCTCTGTCCATGCGTTCATAAACATCCGGATCTTCAAGAGGAACTTCTTCCCCGGCAAATTCAATTTCTTCAGGCATAGGCAGAGGAACTATTTTATAAGTGTCTGCAACACTTTTTTGGGGAGTATCCTTTTCCTCTATTCTTCCACCACCATCTCCTTGCTGCTGAACAGCATTAATACTAACAGCACAGACCGTAATAAGCCCAACGATCAACAACACATTCTTTAACATTTTCATAGCTTAATCGATTTATTT
>CAYWAB010000242.1:0-2435 GCA_964456105.1 uncultured Christiangramia sp.
GATTTTGATGGGTTTAGAGAGATCCTAACTGAAATGACAGATTACATCATCAACGAAAAGGGTGAGGAAGTAATTAGCGAACGCCACCAAAAGGATTTCAAAAAAGAATATGAAGATGACGAAAATGAAAAGGTCACTGCTTCAAATCCAGAGAAATTTACAGATGTAAGTTTTGATGATATTTAAATAAAAAACTCTCAGTTATTTAAAAACCGTCCCATTTCAGGACGGTTTTTTTTATATTAGGCCTTCCAAAATCTAAAACATGAGAATATTTTTAAGCTTTTTACTTCTTTTTTCATTTTACGTTTCGATAGGCCAGGTAAATGATCTCGACCTGGATTATTATTTACCTGGTGACACCAACTATAATCCTGATATTCCTAAACCACAGGAGGTTATAGGTTATATCCCCGGTGAATGGCATGTGAGCCACGACAGATTGCTAATGTATATGGAAAGCCTTGCCGAGGCTTCACCGCGAATAAAATTACAACAGCGCGGCTATACCTATGAAGGCCGGCCGGTGATCCTCCTGATCGTATCTTCACCTCAAAATCTAAATAACCTAGAGGCTATAAGAGAAAATCATGTCGCTCTTACAAAAAGCAATTCCTCTTCCCTTAATACACAGGAAATGCCAATTGTTATAAACCAGGGATTTTCTATCCATGGAAATGAAGCTAGTGGTTCTAATGCAGCATTGCTATATGCATATTATCTAGCCGCCGCACAGGGACCCGAAATTGAACAAACTTTGGATAATACGGTAATCCTTCTGGATCCTTCCTTTAATCCGGATGGATTACAGCGATTTGCCTACTGGGCAAATACCAATAAAAGTAAAAATATTAATCCCGATCCTCAGGATAGAGAATATGACGAGGTATGGCCGGGTGGAAGGACCAATCATTACTGGTTCGACATGAACCGGGATTGGCTGCCTGTTCAGTTACCAGAATCCCAAGCAAGAATAGAGACCTTCCATAGGTGGTATCCAAATATCCTTACAGACCATCACGAAATGGGATCCAATTCCACCTTCTTCTTCCAGCCGGGAATTCCCTCACGGACTCATCCTTTAACCCCTCAATTGAACCAGGACCTTACCAAAGAGATTGGGACATACCACGCCAAAGCTTTTGACGACCTGGGATCATTATATTATACCGAAGAAAATTATGATGATTTTTATTACGGTAAAGGTTCAACCTTTCCTGATATTAATGGAAGTATAGGGATTCTTTTCGAACAGGGAAGCTCCAGAGGGCATGCCCAGGAAACAGATAATGGCATCCTTACTTTCCCTTTTACCATCCGAAATCAGTTTACCGCAGCGCTTTCCACACTTGAAGCCGCTCAAAACATGAGGGTGGAACTCCTTAATTATCAGAGAAATTTTTATAAGGAAGCAAGAGAATCAGCATCAAATGGAGCCTATGCTTTTGGAAACCATGAAGATCCTGCTACAGCTTATAAATTAGCGGAGATACTTAAAAGACATCAAGTGGAAATTCATAAGCCAGCATCAAATTTTTCCCTGAACGGTAAAACTTTCAAAGAAGGATCCTCCTATATCGTTCCTAAGAATCAGCGCCAGCACAGACTGGTGAAAGCGATGTTCGAAAGAAGAACTGAATTTGAAGATAGTTTGTTCTACGACATTTCTGCATGGACCTTCCCTCTGGCATTCAACCTGGATTTCAGCGATGATGTTTCCATGAAAAATGCGGGAGAAGAAATCAAGGACCTGGAAATGCCACTTCCTCAAAAGCCTAAAAGGAGCAGTTACGCCTATCTGTTGGACTGGAATAATTATTTTGCCCCGAAAGCACTTAACATGATTCTAGAAAAAGGATTACGGGCAAAAGTAGCCATGGATAACTTTAGCTTTGGATCTAAACAATATGATTACGGTACGATCATGATCCCGGTTCAAAACCAACAACTGGATGAGCAGGAACTCCATGAGTTTCTTAGCAAAGTATCTCATGAAAGTGCAGTGGAAATTACGGGTATAGAAACCGGAATGACCAAAGGAATTAATCTTGGCAGTAATCAGTTCAGAGCACTTCAACCTCAAAAAGTAGCAATTATAGTAGGTGAAGGCATCACTCCTTATGATGCCGGAGAGATATGGCATTTGTTCGACCAGCGTTACGATATGAAGATAACCAAACTTGATACTCGTGATTTTGGAAGAGCCGACCTAAGCAGATACACAGATATCATTCTACCTGAATCCAGGGGCAGTAGTCTAAATGCTCAGGAGGCAGATAAGCTTAAAGAATGGGTTCGCGATGGAGGCACGATCATCGGATATAAAAATGCGATCAATTGGTTAAAGAATCACGATTTTATTAAGGTAGAGCTAAAGGATAAAGACCTAAAAGCGAAAAATATAAGTTTTGGAGAACGAGGTGATTTCAGAGGGG
>CAYWAB010000243.1:0-2351 GCA_964456105.1 uncultured Christiangramia sp.
TATTAAAATAAAAAGAGGCAGTTATGGAAGTGATACTTAAAAAAGACGTAGATAACTTAGGATTTACAGATGATGTTGTAACCGTTAAAAACGGATACGGAAGAAATTATCTTATTCCTCAAGGATATGCTGAACTGGCAACTCCTTCTGCTAAAAAGGTTCTTCAGGAAACTTTAAAGCAGCGTGCCTACAAGGAACAAAAACATATCGACGAAGCTAAGAAACAAGCTGAAAAACTTAACGGTCTTGAGATCAAGCTTACTGCAAAGGCAGGAGCAGGTGATAAGTTGTTCGGTTCCATCACCAATGGTGATCTGGCTGATGCCCTTGCAAAAGAAGGCGTTGAGATCGATAAGAAATATATTAGCATCGCTGGTGGTAACATCAAGCGTTTAGGACAGTATGAAGCGACTTTGCGTTTTCACCGTGAAGTAATTTCTAACTTTACTTTCGACGTTGTAGCGGAGGCTTAATTTATTTTACTCATAGCAAAAAGCCTGCTCATCCCTGAGTGGGCTTTTGTTTTTTATAATTTTAAGTAATAACGGGGGGTCTTGAATTAAAACATCTTATATTTTAGTTTAGAATGAAATACGCGAGATTAACTAAGGAGCAGTTTGAGGAAATGCACCAGGAATTCATAAATTTCCTAGCAACACAGTCGATTACCGCAGAGGAATGGCAAAAGATAAAAAAAGAAAAGCCTGCGGTCGCTGAACAGGAAATGGACGTTTTTAGTGATCTGATTTGGGAGGGAGTTCTTAATAAAGTGGAATATCTCGAACATTTTTCTCCAAACCAGATATTTCTTTTTCACATAAGTTCTGCAACAATTAACCTGATAGCTATTAAAGTGGAGAATGAAGCTATAGACATCACGACAAGGGAAGGTTATCAATGGTTACAGACCAATCTAATGGATGAAACAGTAAATATCTATACTTCCACAAAGGCCTTAACCGATGACCGGAATAAGGATGTTTTTGCGCTGATTAAACAGGGTGCTAATATCACGAAAGGCGAATTGTATCGTTATTTCGAGGAAGTTGTTCAGGGTTGATTATTCGTATCTTAAAGACTCGATGGGGTCTTGTTTAGCTGCTTTTGCTGCAGGGTAGCTTCCTGCTAGAATTGCTACCAGGATTGTAATTCCCGTGGCTGAAAGCATCGCCTTCCATGGAGTCGTGAAATCGAAGTCAAGAGATGTTGCCACACCAAAACCTATCAATATTCCCAGGATTATCCCAAGTAATCCGCCAATTTGACCAATAAGCAATGTTTCCAGAAAGAACTGGGTTGCGATCGTGTTCTTTTTTGCTCCCATAGCTTTCCTTACTCCTATTTCCCTGGTCCTTTCTGTTACCGAAACCAGCATTATATTCATCAAAGCTATAGAGGATCCAAAGATCGTAATTATAGAAATGATCCAGGCAGCTATATTAAGAGCCCCTGTTATTTGTAGAATGCGGTTGATCAGTTCATCGCTTCTTTCCAGCCCAAAGTTGTTTTCTTCCATCGGTTTTAAGCCCCGAATATTTCGAAATGTAATTATCGCTTCTTCCATTGCAGCATCCAGCATCTCTTTATCATCCACCTTTACACTTAAGCTGTAATTGATATTTGGTTGAGAAAAGATAGATCTGGCATGCTGTATAGGAATATATACTCTAAGGTCCTGATTATTTCCGAAAGTACTTCCTTTAGATTCAAGTATGCCTATTACTTTGAATTTTGCACCCCTTATGCTGATGGTCTTATTTATAGGGTCCAATCCCTCAAAAAGCCCATCTTTAAAGTCGGATCCCACAACTGCGACATTATTATTATTTTCAATGTCGAAAAAATTGAATTCCCGGCCCTCTTCCACATCTAAACCTGAGTTTTCAAGATAAAACTCATTTACTCCCAGAACAGAAATTTCAGGATCCGTCTTTTCGTTCTCATATTTTATTTCAGCAGAATTGGTTCCAACGAAAGAAATAGCGGTTTCAGTAAACGGAAATTTGAATTTTTCTTCGAATTCTTTTACTTCCCGGTAAGTGATAATAGGATTAACCTTTCTTTCTTCATTATTACTCCCAAAACTCCTGGTTCTAAATTCATATCGCTGGACATTGAAGGTATTAGAACCCATTGAGGCAAAATCATTACTTATGGTATTCTCAAGCGCAGCCACGGCACTTAAAATACCCACCAGAGCAGTGATTCCGATCGCGATGATTAATACGGTAAGGATTGTCCTTAATGATTGGTTTTTTATAGAATCCAAGGCAATCCTAATATTTTCCCTGAAAAGTGAAAACATGACGTTATTTTTCTTTCTAATGGATTAGACTATAAAAGTAACTGAA
>CAYWAB010000244.1:0-2272 GCA_964456105.1 uncultured Christiangramia sp.
CCATAGACCACATCTGCCTTAACCTTTAAAATAGGCTTAAAGAGATTAATATATTCTTCCGGATCATATTCAAGATCGGCATCCTGCACCACTGCAATATCTCCGGTACAAAGTTCTATGGCCTTATGTAATGCCGCACCCTTGCCCTGATTATATTCCTGCTTAAATATGTGAATATCTAATTCTGGATTATCCTCAACAAATTTGTCTATTAGAGATCTTGTTGAATCTGTGGAACAATCATCTACTACAACAATTTCCTTTTCTATTCCTAAACCTAGATCCAGATCTTTAAGGACATCGAGAATTTCCAGAATAGTAGCTTCCTCATTATAAGCAGGAATAAGAATGGAAAGTTTTTTATTCAATCGGTTAGTTTTGATCGTAAATCTAAGAATTCTGAAGAAAGATAATTTGTTTGTAACAAAAAAACTAAATTCCCGTCAAACTAGTGCAAAGTAAGTTCTAATGAGTAAAGTAATTGAGATCCGAAATATAACCAGGGATTTTCCGCTGGGTCAGGAAATAGTCAAAGTTTTAAAGGGTATCGACCTTGATATTGATCGTGGTGAGTATGTAGCCATCATGGGACCATCAGGTTCAGGGAAGTCAACCTAAATGAATATTCTAGGCTGTCTGGATACTCCAACTTCTGGTTCCTATGTACTTAATGGGAAAGACGTAAGCCAGATGAGCGATGATGAACTTGCTGAAATTCGAAATAAGGAAATCGGGTTTGTATTCCAGACCTTTAACCTGCTTCCCCGCACCACTGCCTTGGAAAATGTAGCTTTGCCAATGATCTATGCCGGTGCTTCCAAATCGGAAAGAGCTGAAAGATCTAAAGAAGTACTTCGAAGTGTCGGACTTGGTGACCGTATGGACCATAAGCCCAATCAGCTTTCGGGAGGTCAGAGGCAACGGGTAGCAGTTGGCCGAGCCCTTGTAAATAAACCTTCCATCATTCTGGCAGATGAACCTACCGGAAACCTGGATTCAAAAACCTCTGTGGAGATCATGAACCTTTTTGATGAGATCCATGCTGCCGGGAATACCGTCATCCTTGTTACCCACGAGGAAGATATAGCAGCACACGCTCACCGCATTATCCGGCTAATGGACGGAAATGTTGCCAGCGATGAGAGAAAGACAGTTGAAAGTACACATTGAGTTTTGAGAGAATTTAAAATTTAAGTCTTACCACAAAGGCATTTTAAATTAAATTCAACATTAAAAATTCAAAATTCAGCATTCAAGCTGGAACTTTGAACTTCGATTAATCTTTCCTATCTTGTACTTATTATAAGTTATTCACTATGATCGATTTAGACCAGGAAACCTGGATGTATCTTGCCATAATAGCGGTCTTCTTAGCTTATTTTGCCTGGAACTCGAGAAGAGCTAAAAAGCTCAGGAAAGACCGAAAGAACAGGAATTTCAGAAGAAGATATTTTGAAAGAAAACAGGAAAGCGAGAAGCAATGAACAGTTATCAGTTATCAGTGAGCAATTCTCAGTAAACAGTTATCAGAATTTTGAGTTATAAAGTTTTTTTCAAAACTCAACACCTAACTCATAACAGGTAACCCATCTCACTACTCTCAAATAAAAGCCTCACCCAAACTATAAACGCTCAATCAGGAAACCTGGTTCAAACTTCGTATTTTAGCGGAAAATTGAATTATGAAGATATATACCAAAACCGGAGATAAAGGAACAACCGCTTTATTCGGCGGCACCAGGGTTCCAAAACATCATATCCGTATCGACAGCTACGGTACCGTAGATGAACTCAATTCCCATATCGGCTTGTTAAGAGATCAGGATATAGATAAGCAGACCAGAGAATTCCTTATAAATATTCAGGACCGGTTATTCACCATAGGCTCCATACTGGCCACAGATCCCGAAAAATCAAAACTTAAGAATGGCAAGGACCGCTTGAAGATTCCAAAAATAGTAGAATCCGACATCGAAGATCTGGAAAAGGAGATAGATAAGATGAACGAGGAACTTCCGGAAATGACCCATTTTGTTCTACCGGGAGGTCACCAAAGCGTGTCATTCTGTCACATAGCCCGCTGTGTATGTCGCCGTGCTGAACGACTATCTACGGCTCTTTATGACATCGAAGCTTTTGATGATAAGGTTTTGATCTACCTGAACCGACTTTCAGACTATCTTTTTGTGCTGGCACGGAAGTTGACTAAAGATTTAAACGCAGAAGAAATTCAGTGGATTCCAAAGAAATCCTGATTTTTCTGAAATATCCT
>CAYWAB010000245.1:0-2271 GCA_964456105.1 uncultured Christiangramia sp.
TAAAAAATTGATGGTTAGTGGATAATTGTATAGCTCACCTTCACTTGCCTTGATACTTGCGCTGATGACCGCAAATAATTCGAGAACAAAAAGACCGAGTAACAGTATTCCAACTACTCCTACGATGATTACTATTGGTAGAGCATCCGATATATGTTCCAGGGGGAAGGAATGAGAACTGATGAAAAATGGTTCATCGGTAGCAAGCCTTAGCCCGAAGAATATTATTAATGCCACTGCCACAGCAACCAGGAAAATGGTGTAGAGGAATATGCTGATCTGAAAATTCAGGGCATTTCTTCCGTGATGATCTACAAATTTTTCCTGTTTCCTGGCGATCCATAACAACACTGGAAAAATGAAGTTTCCAAGTGGTATGAAATATTTGGTAAACACCGATAGATGAAGTACGGTAGCCAGGGTTTTGTTTTGATTGATGGTTTCAGTTGTCATTTTATTTATTCTTTAGTTTAGTTGATCTATAAAAATATAGCTGTTAAAAAATAGATGTAGATAAAAGCTACAGCGGTATAGATCTTTACTTTTCTTTCTAGTTCATTTCCCTGATCGGGGATGGTAACTACTTGATTTTTTGATGATGTTTTCATGACTTTTTTGATTGATGATTATATAACCTATTAGATTCTTATACAAATATATGGCTAAAAGAAGGTATTATGCAAAACAAAGTACCTAAAATTAACAAAATATTAAGAATTGAATACTCCCACATATTTCCTATTTTTATGGAAAATCTGTCAAAACCCTAATAAATGAAGCTATCGCCGTCAAAACTTAATTCCTTTTTGCTATTTAAATTACCAAGTGCCTGGTTGTGCGGGGTAAGGGTTAAACATATTGATAGTTCCCAGTGTGAAGTAAGAGTGAAACATAAATGGATCAATCAGAATCCGTTTAATTCTATGTATTTTGCTGTTCAGGCCATGGCTGCCGAATTAAGCACAGGAGCACTTGTAATGAAAGCAATTCAGGAGTCTGGCGAAAAAATTTCCATGTTAGTAGCGCAGAACAAATCGGTATTTTCAAAGAAAGCCACAGGTAAAATCAAATTTAACTGTTACGATGGCGCGAAAGTCGCTACCAATATAAAGAAGACCCTCGAAACAGGAGAGGGACAAACTTTCTGGATGAAATCTGTCGGAATCAACGAACAGGGTATAGAAGTTTCTGTTTTTGAATTCGAATGGACAATAAAGGTCAAAAAGAATAAATAATCTTTATAATAACTGCCTTGAGTGAAAATCTCTGGGCCCTAAAAATAATCCTTATGAACGCACACGAAATAGATTACCAGATATTTGGAGAGGAAATGCAGTATGTAGAACTGGAATTGGATCCTCAGGAAGCCGTAATAGCCGAAGCCGGTAATTTTATGATGATGGACAATGGTATAAAGATGGACACGATCTTTGGTGATGGGTCCAAGCAGGATGAAGGTTTTCTAGGTAAGGTTCTTGGGGCAGGAAAACGTTTACTAACAGGGGAAAGTCTCTTTATGACCATATTTTCTAATGAGGTCCAGGGAAAGAAAAAGATCAGTTTTGCCTCCCCGTATCCTGGTAAAATCATCCCAATAGATCTTACCCGCTTCAATAATAAATTTATCTGTCAGAAAGATGCTTTTCTTTGTGCGGCTAAAGGAGTTTCCATTGGGATCGAATTCAGTAAAAAGCTGGGAGGAGGCTTTTTTGGGGGTGAAGGATTTATTATGCAGAAAGTGGAAGGCGACGGTTTGGCTTTTGTTCATGCTGGAGGAACAATGGCAAAAAAGGAGCTTCAGCCTGGGGAAAAACTTAAAGTCGATACCGGTTGTATCATAGGTTTTACACAAACAGTGGATTATGATATTGAATTCGTCGGAGGTATTAGGAATACGTTTTTTGGAGGTGAAGGCCTTTTCTTCGCTACCCTCACCGGACCGGGCACGGTTTATATCCAGTCATTACCATTTAGCAGGCTTGCAAGTAGAGTTCATCAAGCTGCTCCGCAAGGAGGAGGTAAGGATAAAGGTGAAGGTAGTATTTTAGGGGGTCTCGGGGATGTTTTGAGTGGAGATAATCGATTTTAATTTGTTAAAGTAACGGAACAATTGTTAAATAATATTAAATTTATTATATTTAGGTAACCAAAAAATGAACAGCCTATAAAACAGTTCTACTCGTTTTTAATCAATCTAACTCTAACTAAAACCAGTATCAAATTATGGCGAGAGCGATGTTTGAATACACCAAGACTGTACTGGATAAGGTA
>CAYWAB010000246.1:0-2265 GCA_964456105.1 uncultured Christiangramia sp.
GGAAGTAGAGCAGGGATGCCATATTACAAGTATGGCGGGAACCTGGATGAGTATCGTGGAAGGTTTTGGTGGAATGAGAGTGAAGGATGATAAACTTTCATTTTCGCCTCAGATTCCAGATCAATGGAATGCTTATTCTTTTAAGATTAATTTTAGGGACAGGATCGTACGTGTAGATGTTTCCAAAGACAAAACCGATTTTACTCTCGAAGGAGAAGATTCTCTGGAAATATCTGTCAACGGTAAATCAGTAGAAATTTATCCTAATAAAACCATAACCGTTTAAATAGTTTTTAAAGGCTTTCATGGTTTCATGAAAGCCTTTTCTCTTAAACAAAACAGATGAAGAAAGTTTTATTTTTTCTGATAATCTTAAATGTTTTACCAATTTCTGCCCAGGTAGAAAGGGTGGAACCTCCTAACTGGTGGACAGGATTTAAAGAACCCGGTCTTCAATTAATGGTATATGGAGATAATGTGGGAAAAACCACGCCTTCGATCGATTATGAAGGTGTAAGCATAGAGAAGATAATCCGGGCAGATAGTCCCAATTACCTGTTTATCGATCTTAACATTTCCATTACGGCCAGTCCGGGATCCTTCGGGATTAAATTTGAAGCAGAAGACGGCTCGGCAGAAACCGTAAACTATGAATTGAAGAGCAGGAATAAACCGGGCGAAGAATATGTAGGCTTTGATAATACTGATGTTATTTATTTGATTACTCCCGATCGTTTTGCAAATGGAGATTATTCAAATGACATTGACGATACCTTGAACGAAAAGAAAATTGACAGAAGCGATGATTATGCGCGTCATGGAGGTGATATTAAAGGGATCATAGAACATTTGGATTACATCCAGGATATGGGATTTACAGCTTTATGGTCTTCACCTTTATTGATCAATGATATGCATTCTGGATCTTACCACGGCTATGCTATTACCGATTTTTATAAGGTAGATCCACGTTTTGGCACTTTTCAGGAATATAGGGAATTAGCCGAGAAAGCAAGGCTAAGAGGCATTAAGCTTATTATGGATCAGGTGGCGAACCATGCCGGGGTAGAACACTGGTGGATGGAGGATCTTCCATTCAGTAACTGGATAAATTACCAGGAACTTTATGAAAATGGTGAAGAGATCTTTTTTTCCAACCATAGAAGAACTACGAATCAGGATCTTTATGCTTCAGAATACGATAAAAAGAGAATGAATGATGGTTGGTTCGTTAATACAATGCCAGACCTCAATCAAAGAAACCCTTATATGGCCAGGTATCTTATCCAAAATAGTATCTGGTGGATAGAATCACTTGGTCTTGGAGGGATAAGACAGGACACTTATCCTTATCCCGATAAGGCTTTCATGAGCGATTGGGCGGGAGCGATAATGAAAGAATATCCAAATTTCAATATTGTAGGAGAAGAATGGAGCACCAATCCTTTATTAATTAGGTACTGGCAGGATGGTGTAGATAACGGATACGATTCCAATCTTCCAAGCACTATGGATTTTGCCATGCAATCTAAAATAGTGGAAGGATTAAATGAAGAAGAAGGTTGGGATACAGGGCTGGATAAGCTATACCAGGGGCTTGCCAATGATTTTGCTTATGCCTCTCCAGAGAATATTATGATCTTCCCTGATAATCATGATATGAGCAGGATCTATACCCAGTTAAAAGAGGATATTCCAAATACAAAAATGGCAATAGCGTATCAACTTGTATTACCCAGGATACCACAGATATATTATGGGACTGAAATTCTCATGAACGACTCAGCAAAGCCTGGTGACCACGGTTTAATAAGGACCGATTTTCCTGGTGGATGGAAGAATAGTGAAACAAATGCTTTTACAGGAAAAGGCCTGTCTGAAGAACAAACAGATATGCAGGAATTCTTAAAGACTATTTTGCATTACCGTAAGAATAGTGAAGCTATTCAAGCTGGAACCACAAAACATTTTGCGCCTAA
The DNA here is from genome assembly GCA_964456105.1 of uncultured Christiangramia sp. Classification (GTDB taxonomy): domain Bacteria; phylum Bacteroidota; class Bacteroidia; order Flavobacteriales; family Flavobacteriaceae; genus Christiangramia. Next base: position 1,980 of record CAYWAB010000246.1, read on the forward strand.
GGACGGTGTTTATCTTATTTCAAGGCAAACAGGTAATGAAACGGTGGTTCTGTTACTAAATAAAAATGAAGATCCTGTTAAGCTGGACTTAAAACGCTTTGAAGAATTAGGACTTCAGGGGAAAGAATTCAAAAATCTCATTACAGATGAATTTGTTGTTTGGAATGAAAGCCTGAGTCTTCCTTCAAGAGATGCCTATTTTTTTACCACTAAGATTAATTAATAAATACTACTATAAATAAATGATTATGAAGCAACTATTTTCAGTCTTTTTAGCCTTAAGTCT
>CAYWAB010000247.1:0-2259 GCA_964456105.1 uncultured Christiangramia sp.
AATTTTTTATATTATCTAGTATTTATATAAAAAAGTTATTTAAGTATGAAGTTTATATAAAAAAGTTTCTTTTTTTTGTAAATACTATTAATTATTGGAAGTTTACTAAAAACTAAATTTACGGCTTTTTATATTAGCCTGTGTTCACTCAAATTAGAAATACTATTATGGTTGCCACTTCTAAAAACACCAGCAGGTCTATCATCATTATCGGGATCCTGTTCTTTATTTTCGGGTTCGTCACCTGGCTGAATTCAGTTTTGATCCCATATCTTAAGATAGCCTGCGAGCTTAATAACTTCCAGTCTTACCTGGTGGTGACCGCATTTTATATCTCCTACCTCGTTATGGCCATTCCTTCTGCCTGGGTACTTAAACGTACCGGCTATAAAAAAGGAATGTCCCTTGGCTTACTGGTAATGGCTGTGGGGGCACTGATTTTTATTCCGGCGGCCTATTCACGCACCTATGAGATTTTCCTTATAGGTTTATTCGTGCAGGGGACCGGGCTGGCGATCCTCCAGACTGCGGCAAATCCTTATGTAACCGTATTAGGGCCGATTGAGAGCGCGGCTAAACGCATCAGCATTATGGGGATCTGTAATAAGGTTGCCGGGGTACTCGCTCCAATAGTGCTGGGAGCAATACTGTTCAATGCTTCCGAAAATATCGATGAAGTGATCACCGGCCTGCAGGGCGCCGAAAAAGTTGCGGCTCTCGACGAACTGGCGCAAAGAGTTATAACTCCTTATTTGGTGATGATGGCCGTTCTCGTGTTGCTTGCCGTGCTGGTCTATTTTTCCAGTTTACCGGAAGTAGATACCGATGCCGAAGATGAAGAAGTGGCGAAACTGAACCAGAACAAGACCAGCATATTTCAGTTCCCTCATCTGTTCCTCGGAACTTTTGCTCTCTTTCTATATGTAGGGGTTGAAGTGATCGCGGGTGACACTATTATTAATTATGCTAACGAAGCTCATGGTATTCCGTTAAGCGATGCAAAATTCTTTGCCAGTATCACTTTAGGCACTATGATCATTGGATATCTGATAGGGATCGTGGCTATACCAAAATTCATTTCCCAGGAAAGAGCACTGCAGATATCGGCTATCCTTGGAATGCTGCTTGGTACAAGCGCTTTACTTACAGACGGTGTGGTTTCGGTAATGTCTATTGCTTTGTTAGGCCTTGCCAATGCGCTTGTGTGGCCCGCTATATGGCCGCTGGCACTGGCTGGCCTTGGACGTTTTACTAAAGTAGGTTCCTCGTTCCTTATCATGGCTATTGCCGGGGGCGCGATTTTACCACTTTTGTACGGACTGCTGGCAGATGAAATGGATCCGAAAATGGCATATATCATAGTGATTCCTGCTTACTTATATATTTGGTTCTTTGCAGCAAAGGGTCATAAAATCAGATAATATCAAACATGATGAAAATTCAAAGAATTAAACTCCTTGCTATCTTCATCCTAGTACACGGAATAGTCATAGCGCAGAAAAAAGAAGTTTCAAAAGCGGCTATAATTCCGAACCCTTCCGAGATCACCTGGAAACAAGGTTCATTCTTACTGCCTGAAAAAGCCGTGATCTGTTATAATTCCGGAGCGAAAAAATCGGCAGAATGGTTACAGAAACTGCTTTCCAATACCTATGTGGAAAGCTATACGATGACCGGATCCAATTGTATGGGATTTTCGATGGAACTTGATGATGAACTTCATGAAACTTTGGGTGAAGAGGGTTACAACTTAAAGATCACTAAGAATATGGTTTCCTTAAAGGCCGCTACCAATGCGGGATTATTCTATGCGATCCAAACCTTCAGGCAAATGCTGCCTTCAGAAATTGAAACCAGAAAGCTTACAGAGCCTGTGAAACTTCGGCAGGTGGAGATCACCGATTCTCCCAGGTTCGGTTGGCGGGGATCCATGATAGATATTGCTCGTAGCTTTTTTGGTCCGGAATACCTGAAAAAGCATATAGACAGAATGGCCTTTTATAAGCTTAACCGGTTGCATCTGCATCTTACAGATGACCAGGGATGGCGGATAGAAATGAAAGGCAAGCCAAAACTTACCGAAATAGGAGGGAAGAGTGCAGTTAAAAATGGTCGTTCAGGCTACCTCAGCCAGGAAGAGTATAAGGAGCTGCAGGCTTATGCACGGGCCCGGAACATTATCATAATTCCTGAAATAGACATGCCTGGACATATTTACGCGGCTTTACTGGCCTATCCGGAACTTAATTGTGAGGAATT
>CAYWAB010000248.1:0-2230 GCA_964456105.1 uncultured Christiangramia sp.
CGCCTGCTTTGGGAGCAGGAGGCCGCAGGTTCGAATCCTGCCACCCCGACAAAACCCGCAGTTCTTCCTGTGGGTTTTTTTATTTCTCAAACTTAAATCTTAATTCTGGTTTTTTTTGGTATTGGCTATAGGTAGAACAATTATGGTTTTAAAGTTTTGCTTTATCCTATCTGTTAAGTTTTACTATATTTAAAACCAAATATTTCGGGATGAAGAAAGTCTTGGTTATTCAGGAGGATATTATCATTCGAAAGATACTCGAACGGATGGTAAAGGTCAATGATTTTGATTGCCGAACTATACAATCCCTGGATGATCTGAACATCGAAGATCAGACGGTAAACTTTGATCTTATAATTACAGATATACTTTTTGAAGGCATAGCTCCATTAGAGTTTGTCGCTCAAGTCAAAGAAATCATTCTACATAAAAATTTTATGGTGGTCACAAATATGGGGCAGGATAAGATCAAAAAAGAGATCTTTGATCTTAAAGGGGTTTCAGGATTTTTTGCAGTTCCACTGGATTTGGATGAAATTCAAACAATAATACAAACCTACTAATGAGTGAAGCCAGCTTACTTTTTTTTATAGGTTTAAGTTTAATGTTCCTTTTTATTCTATGGATCTCCATAGCCGTTACTGTCTTTTACAGAAAACGTCGAAAAAAAAGGTTACAGTTAATAGAATCTACTTTTGCCGATGTTGTAAGCAGGTATCTATATAATGATCCTTCCGATCCAATTTCACTCGAGGAAATTCGAGCACGATTAAAGGAGGTTGGAATCATATGGTATAATAGAAGGAATATTCAGTTTTTGATTGGTTTGATGATTAGAACTCAAAGATCCATACTTGGAGAAAATTACAGAAAACTTAGAACACTTTATTCCCAAATTCCGCCATACAGGGAATCCATAAATAAAATTTCCAGTAGCAGTTGGTATAGAAAAGCGAGGGGTATACGTGAAATTTATGAAATGAATCAATCTCAATATCTAGACGCTATTTTTAAACTTAGAGACCATAGAAATGTATATGTGCGAAGGGAGGCGCAGATTGCACTCGTCGTTTTTCTAGGCTGGGAGAGCCTTAGGTTCCTTCCTTATCTAAAGCGGAAAATACCTTTATGGCAACAAATCAAGATCGTTGAAAAACTTTATGATCTTTATCCAAAACCAGAACTGAAATGGCTGCATAACGCCTATAATTCTGAAAATGATTTTTCAAGAAAATTACTGATGCGAATCATTAGGAAATACCAGCTACATGAGGAGACAGATTATATTTTACGACATTTGAATCACGATGATTATGAAGTAAGGGAAACTGCGATTTATTGTATCCAAACCTTCGCTATATCGACAGCACAAATGAATCTCGTCAAAGAATTATATAAAAACATTCCGGATGTCACCCAGCAGGGACAACTCCTGAGTTATATCTATGAAAATTCGGATATAGACCTTGATTTCTACCTGGAAGAACTTTACGGTGATAATGAGGACCTGAAACTCAAGATCGCCGAAATTCTTTGGAATAATGGATATAAGGAAAAGGTACAGGAATTCTATTATCAACAATATCCAAAATCTGAGCTTAATGTGGGATAGTGGAGAAGGTTTTTTTGGAAGTTATTACATCTACTGGTTAGCCAATTACTTCTTCTTTACTTATGGAATGATCCTCATGTCCCTATATTTTCTGGGTGTAGTTCTTGCAAGTCGTGCTATAAAAAGAACAAAAAGGAGATCGACCTTTCTCCAGGTTCAGGATATAGTAAGTGCAACGGACATTCCTTCGGTCACCCTTATTGCTCCCGCCTATAACGAGGGTAAAACTATCATTGAAAACGTTCGCTCCTTATTATCCATTCAATATCCTTATTATAATTTTATTCTGGTTAATGATGGAAGTGAAGACGATAGTCTCGAAAAACTGATCAAGGAATTTGAACTCGAAAAACATGATGCGAGTTTTATTACGCAACCTATACCCACAGCCTCTGTAAATCATATCTATAAGAGTAAGAATAAAAAATACACGCATCTAACACTTATAGATAAAAATAATGGTGGCCGTGCAGATGCGCTGAATGCAGGAATCAATTTTGCAGATACCGAGCTTGTGGTTTGTACCGATGCCGATTGTATCATTGAGCAGGATGCTTTGTTAAAAATGGTTCGTCCCTATCTCGAAGAAGATAAGAAAGAGATTATTGCCTGTGGAGG
>CAYWAB010000249.1:0-309 GCA_964456105.1 uncultured Christiangramia sp.
ATGATATTAAAATTTACTGTAAATATTTAAAAATTTAAATTGGTTTCCTAGCAAAATAAGAATTTATCCAATTAAATTTTCAGACATTCTATTTTATAATTAATCGTATAATAGAATAAGTGTTAAATTTTCACTTATGGATAAAATTGTATATAGTTTTGCTAAGATTAACTAATCTTAACAGTTCGATAACATGTAATTTACGGTCTATATTGAATGAATGATGATCTACAAGAATATATACTTAATAATCTTGATATTTCTTTTTTGTAATCAAAGAAGTTATAGCCAGGGTAAACTGGAAGATTA
>CAYWAB010000249.1:319-2201 GCA_964456105.1 uncultured Christiangramia sp.
AGAAGCAATAGATACTCTTTTTAAAAATAAGGTATTCAATTCTCCTGCTGAATTTTTTTGGTTAAACGAAAGCCAGTTCTGGTATATAAATAATTCAAAAACTGGATCAGAGTATATTCTGGTTAATGCAGTCAAGGGAACAAAAGAAGTGTTATTTGATCATGGATTGATGGCTGAAAATCTAAGTCAACTTCTTCATAGGAAAATAGCTCAGACAGATTTAGACTTATCTAAATTTAAGTTCAATTCCGAAAAAGAGGTTTTGGAATTTCAAAACGATACTTTGAGTTTCGAAATGGATCTGAAAACCCAGAAGGTTTTAATTACAGATACAATAAAGCGGGAGAGGTTTAATAGGGATTATTGGGGAAGCCGTAACGATGAGCGCAAAGGAGAACCTATATTATCTCCAGATGAAACCCACAAAGCCTATGTTAAAAATGCCAATATTTATGTACAAAATTTGAATTCTGGACATGAATTTCAGTTGAGCTATGATGGATCTGAAGGTTTTTTTTATTCTCCGAATATAAAATGGTCACCAGATAGTGAAAAATTGATGGCATATAAGGTTCGACCTGGAAAAGAACATAAAATATATTTCGTAGAGTCTTCTCCTGAAGATCAACTTCAGCCTAAATTGCAATCTAGAGATTATCTGAAACCCGGCGATGAATTGGATTTCAAAAGTCCTCAATTATTTCATTTAAAAGACAGAAAGCATATTCCAATCCCAACAGATTTATTTCAATCCCAATTTGGACTTTATAATTATAAATGGGAAGATGATAGTTCTGCCTTTACGTTTGAATTTAATCAACGCGGTCATCAAGTTTATAGGGTGATCCGGGTGAATGCAGAAGAGGGTGATGTTAGGGCAATTATTGATGAAACTAGCCCGACTTTTATAGATTATAGCGGTAAAAAATTTCGCCATGACGTGGAAGGGGGAAATGAAATAATCTGGGCTTCAGAGCGGGATGGCTATAATCACCTCTATTTGTATGACTCGAAAACCGGCAAAGTTAAAAATCAAATAACTGCCGGAAAATGGCCTGTGAGAGAGGTTATTGAGGTGGATGATGAAAATAGACATATTTATTTTACAGCCAGTGGTTTGGATAAAGACCAGGATCCCTATTTACTACATTACTTTAGAATAGATTTTGACGGTAGGAACCTTCTGCGGTTTACTTCTGAAAATGGGAATCATGAACTCACCTTTTCCCCAGATCATAAATATTATATAGATAAATATTCTCGAGTGGATCTTCCACAAGTTACTGTGTTAAAGAAAACAGGCAGTAACAAAAAGATAATGGATCTGGAAAAAGCGGATATTACTTCGTTAAAGGAAACAGGTTGGCAAATGCCTGAAGTATTCGTCTCTAAAGGAAGGGATGATAAAACGGATATCTGGGGTATCATCGTACGGCCTACAAATTTTGATCCGTCAAAGTCTTATCCTATAATTGAATACATATATGCCGGACCTCATGATTCTTTTGTTCCTAAAGAATTTCATGCACATTATTGGGCGATGAATTCTCTGGCGGAATTAGGTTTTATCGTGGTGCAGATTGATGGTATGGGGACTTCTAACAGGTCCAAAGAATTTCATGATGTTTGTTGGCAGAATCTTAAGGATGCTGGATTTCCTGACAGAAAATTATGGATCAAGGCTGCTGCAGAAAAATATCCCTATATGGATGCAGAAAGGGTTGGAATAAGGGGAACTTCTGCGGGTGGCCAAAGTGCAGGAGGAGCCCTTGTATTTAACTCCGATTTCTATGATGTTGCAGTAGCTTCTTGTGGGTGTCATGACAACAGAATGGATAAAATCTGGTGGAATGAGCAATGGATGGGCTATCCAGTAGGACCT
>CAYWAB010000250.1:0-2158 GCA_964456105.1 uncultured Christiangramia sp.
AAGCTTTGGAAAACTGCCTACTGCCTGATCTGGAAAAATATCCCAGGATCCCCACTTCAGTTTACGGGAATAAAGTACCTGAGGGCTACGAGGATGTGATGCGTAGTATTCCTCCGGAGAAAGTTATTCAAAAAATACTCGAAAATCTATAGACGTTAGACGTCGTCAAAATCTATTTTCAGTGTAGGAGTCGTAGGATGTGCCTGGCAGGTAAGAACAAATCCTTCTTCAATTTCCTCATCTGTCAATATCTGGTTTTTGCTCATCTCTGCTTTTCCCTCTGTGATTCTTGCCATACAACTACTACAGATACCTCCCTGGCAGGAATAAGGAACATCGATATCATTTTCCAGCGCCACATCCAGAACAACCTGAGATCTATCCATAGAAAATGAGAATTCCTCATCATCCACGACAATCGAAACCTCGGTTTTCCCCGTGGTATCTCCTTCGATATTCTTTTCCTCTACTGTAGTAGTGAATAATTCAAATAAGATCTGTTCTTTATTAACTCCGTTTGCCTGAAGAACCTCACTTACATGATTTATCATCGGTTCAGGACCGCAAAGATAAAACCTGTCAAATGGATGATCTTTGAATTTATTCTTCAGGATATAATTTACCGTACTTGTTTCAATCCTTCCAAAATGAGCATTCTCTTCTCTGGTTCTGCTATAAATGAATTCAACAAAAAGACGGTGTGGAAATTCGGATTGTAGTTCCAGAAGTTCTTTAAAAAATATTGTATCATCTATAGATTTATTACCATAGGTAAGAACGAACTTACTGTGAGGCTCATCTCGCAAAACGGTCTTAATAATGGAAAGTACTGGTGTAATTCCACTACCGGCAACAAAGGCTGCATAGTTCTTTCTATCTTCTGAAGGCTTTAAAATAAATTTTCCTTCAGGAGGGTGAACTTCCAAAATATCACCCGCCATTAGCTTGTTATTAGCTATTACAGAGAATCTTCCTCCTTCAACCTCTTTAACAGTAACCTTAAATTCATCAGAGTTTGGTGCAGAACACAACGAGTAGGCTCTTCGAATTTCTTCTCCTTCAGATTTCGTTTTAATAGTTATATATTGACCCGCTGAAAAGCTAAATTCTTCTTTTAAATTTTCTGGAATTTCAAAAGATAAACTAACCGCTTGTGGGGTTTCACGAATTATTTCCTTTATTTTTAGCGGATAAAACGTACTCATATTTTTGATTTGTGGGCAAAAATACAAAGTATCGTGGTTTTAGAAATGTAACAAAAGTTTAAATTTCCTTACCAATGCTATTAAACAGTTATTTTAATGTTTAAACGTTTTACCTGGCTGGAGTGGAAAGCCTTTACAAGATCTGCCAGTTTTGGAAAGAGTCTGGGATTAAAAATACTAATGGTATTCCTGGCACTTTACTTTTCAGTGATGTTCCTTTTCTTTGGATTTGCATTATTTCCAATCATTCAGGAACTATTCCCGGAAGAGGATCCTTTGATGTTTGTTAACCGTTTTGCACTCGTCTATTTTTTCCTGGAGCTTGCATTCAGATTTATGTTACAAACCCTTCCGGTGATAGACATTAAGCCCCTTATGATACTTCCGATCAGGAAGCGAAAGGTGGTAAATTTCGTGCTTGTAAAGTCGCTGTATTCCTTTTACAATCTTTTACCGTTCTTTCTGATTGTTCCCTTCGGAATAATGTGCATCATAAAAGGAGATTATAATACACTGAATATTACAGGTTGGATTATCGGGATGTATGCGATCTCACTTTGCGTAAATTATTTGAATTTTATCATAAAGAAGAGGTTTACAGAGAACCTGAAGGCTCTAATACCAGTGGTTATCGTTGCTGTAACCCTGGGTTTACTAGACTACCTTAAAATATTTCAAGTTACTGTATACTTTGGGGAGCTTCTAAATATACTTGCAGGCAATCCAGTTTTTGCCTTGGTCCCATTAATATTGCTTGTTTTGCTTTATAGATGGAATCAGGCCAATCTTCAGGCTAAGTTTTATCTTGATGCCCATTTAAAAGGAAAAAGTACAACTGCAGATACGCGGGAATTTGGTTGGACCAAAAGGTTTGGCAGTATAGCGCCCTTTCTTCAACAGGATCTTAAGCTTATCTGGAGAAATAAAAGACCGAAAACAACGATCTATTTATC
>CAYWAB010000251.1:0-2105 GCA_964456105.1 uncultured Christiangramia sp.
GTGATGTAAGCCTCACATTTCATAGTCATAATAATCAGTTAAGGTGTCATTACTGCGGTTATCATATGGCGATGCAACAAAAATGCATGGCATGTGGCAGTGATGAGATCACAACAAAAGGTTTTGGTACTGAACAGGTCGAAACAGAATTAAAAGCTTTGTTTCCGGATAGCAGGATAGCCCGAATGGACCAGGATACTACACGTGGCAAACATGCTTATGAAAAGATCATCGAAGCTTTCGAAAACCATGAAACCGATATCCTTATTGGAACTCAGATGCTTTCAAAAGGGCTCGATTTCAGAAAGGTTAGTTTGGTAGGTATTATGAATGCTGATAATTTACTGAATTTTCCTGATTTCAGAGCTCATGAACGAAGTTTTCAGTTGATGCTTCAAGTGGCAGGCAGGTCAGGAAGAACAAGTAAAAGAGGGAAGGTACTTATACAGACCTATAATCCTTATCACAGGATCATTCAACAGGTCTCTACAGGAGATTATAAGGGAATGTATAAGGAGCAACTGGAAGAACGATATCAGTATAAATATTCACCCTATTTTCGTTTAATACGGTTGACTATAAAATGCCGGGATTTTTCCAAAACCAATGAAGCTTCTGAGTGGTTGGCGAGGGCTTTGCAAAACGTATTTGACCGATATGTTTTGGGACCTGAATTTCCTCCTGTTGCCAGGATCAGGAATGAATATTATAAAAACATTCTTATTAAAATACCCCAAAAACAGTCTTTAGCCAAAACCAAAAAGATGGTGCATCGTATTCTGAGCAGCTTTAAGGCCATTGGACCATACAGGTCTGTGAAAGTTGTAGTTAATGTGGATCCTCAATAAAAAAAGCCATGTTTAAAATGGCTTCCTTAAATAATCACAATAAAATTATATTACTGTTGTATGGAGCTTAAAGCCTCGACAAGATTAGCTTTCTTGTGACGGCTTAAGGGTAGTTTTTCTTTATCGATCTCAATATGTTTACTGTTGTACCGCTCTATCTTGTCAAGGTTTACTATATAAGACTTATGGGTTCTAAGGAATCTGTCGCTGGGAAGCTCTTTTTCAAAGGATTTCATGGTTGCCAGAACTACGAAGTTATCTTTTTCGGTTACAAATTTCACATAATCTCCGAGCGCCTGGATATATTTCAGTTTACTTAAAAATACCTTTCTGTTCTTTAAGTTACTTTTTACAAAGATGAAATCATCATCCTCAGGTACAGGGGTTTGATGTTTTAATTTGAACAGATTAACTGCCTTGTTAACAGCGTTATTAAACCTTTCCTTCGTAACTGGTTTGTGTATATAGTCTACGGCATCGTAGTCGAAAGCTTTGAAGGCATATTTGGTCTTACCAGTAACAAAGATGATCTGCGGTTTATTAGGGAGATTATCCAATAATTCAAATCCTGAAAGTATCGGCATTTCGATATCCAGGAAAATGAGATCTGTTTCGGTATCCAGAAGACCGTTCTTGGTTTCTATGGCATTGTTATATTCTGCAACCAGAGTAAGGTTTGGATGATCCTTTATTAACTTTACGATCGACAGCCTCTGTAGGCTGGAATCATCTACTACGGCGCACTTGAGTAATACTTCTTCCACGGGGATATAGGTTAGTCGTTAACAATATTACTCATTAAAAATATAAAATACAAGGTAAAATATTATTTCATCGATGAGAATAGTATTTTATCCTTCTTAATATGCTTTGAAATAAGAAATAATAATTCTATTTTTGCACCCGATTTAATTTAAAGTAAATTTTTATGAACAACTATGAAACTGTTTTCATCTTGAATCCCGTTTTATCTGATGAGCAGATAAAGGAAACAGTTAAGAAATACGAAGATTTTCTTGTTTCGAAAGGGGCCGAGATGGTAGCTAAAGAAGATTGGGGGCTTAGAAAGCTTGCTTACCCAATCCAGCACAAGAAAAGTGGATTTTACCACTTATTCGAATTTAAGGCTCCTGGTGAAGCTATTGAGCCTTTGGAACTGGAATTCAGAAGAGACGAGCGTATGATGCGTTATCTTACCGTGAAGCTAGATAAGCACGCGATCGCCTGGGCTGAAAAAAGAAGAAAACGTAACAAGGA
>CAYWAB010000252.1:0-2022 GCA_964456105.1 uncultured Christiangramia sp.
TCGCCGCCTTCCTTTTGAAAACCCCTTCAGATCTCCTGAAGGGGTTTTTTTATGCGGTAAAATGAATAATGAATGAGAATTTATTTACAGAAGGAATGCTAATCTGAACTTAATTTAGCGAAAAGGTCTACACTTATATATTTACCATTTTTCATTTCACATTCTCTCATACAACCTTCAAATTGAAAACCTAATTTTTTTAAAGCTTTAGAAGAATTATTGTTATTACTCTCTACAAAAGCTTCGAGCCTGTGGAGTTTTAGATCTTCAAAAAGGTAATCGATCACTGCCTGGCCTGCTTCCTGAATAATTCCTTTTCCCCAATGATCGGGTAATAACCAGAAGCCTATTTCAGCCTTGTTATGTTCTTTATGATAATCATTGAAACCGATAGCACCACAGAATTCTTCAGAATTCCTTAACCAGATTGTCCACCATTTTCCGGAACCTGATTTTTCAAGGTTTTCATACCAGTTCATTTGCTCTGCCGTTTCTTCAAAACTGTCATAGTGAACTCCATAAAACTTAATAACTTCGGAGTGAGAGAGACCTTTATAGATATTTTCATGGTCTGTTCTCTGAATTTCTTTTAGATTAAGCCTTGGAGTTTTAAGATAATAATTACTCATATTTCTATATTGCACCATAAAAATAAAAAGCCGGGCTAAGTTTTGCACAGCTTTTATAAAAGTAATTATTAAAAGTAGTTTAAATTATTTGGAATAAACCTGTTTTCCTGTGATCGTCATTTCATATTCAATACCTTCTTCGCTTCCTTCCTGCGAGATGTCAAACGCAAGAACCATTCTGGTAGCGGTCAATTCTTCTACTATATAGGTTAGCACCTGAGGCTGCTCTACACTTTGGGTATTGATTTCGCCGATCTGGTTGGAGATAGTAATTTTGTTTCCGCTAATGGTCCATTCTCCCGTTCCGTTAAAATCAACATTATCGATATTCATATGCATTTGCTCACCCATAAAATCATAGGTCATCAAATAGCTGATACTTCCCTGGGAAATAAATTTTTTATCACTGGAAAATTCAACAGTTGCGTTAACCTCGGAGGTTTCAACACTATAATCCATATCCATCGGCTCTCCGGGATAATCAATTTTTGAATTACCAGTATAATAATAGTCGTCTAAATTCCATGTGCCTACTAGGTTTGAAGTTTCTATCGAAGCCATGGTTTCGTTGTCCTCTGAACAGCTCACAATGAAGATCAAGAAAAGAAAGAGAGTAGAAAATCTGATAGTTTTCATATGAATGGTTTGATTGGTTACCCTTAAAAGGAAAGTATGATAGGGTAAGACGAAGTCTCTAACTTTCTGATATAAATATAGATAAAAATTTCAATTATTAATGAAATCTTTAAAATCGAGGAAGAATTCCTCCATTTGGAGCATTTTCATTGCTAAAAATTCTTTTACCATTGGCCAGTCTTTTTTATTGTGGATACTTACATTATCCAGCTTTACATAGATCCTGGAAATGATCTTTCCTTCAGGTAATTCATAATTTTCATCATAGATTACCTCCGGAAGATATTCGCTGGTTAAGATCTTTTTAAGTGATTGTAACTTTTCGAAATAATATGCCTTAATCAGCTCATCTTCATCTATGATGTCCAGAGAGACCTGGGCGAACTTTCGGTTAAATGTAAATTTTAACTGGACCTCTCTTATTTTTGTATTGTAGAGGATCCACTTTCTGGGATATTCTTTTCCAAAATTGGTCCAGAATTCCTGCCTTAACCGTTTTGATTCTTCCCTGCTGAACATTTATATGAAATAAGCGAGTAAGATCCCCAGGATAATAACCCCCAGTTTCGAGGCATTAAAGGAATGGTTTTTTGAGGATTCGAATAGAATAGTAGTGGAAACATGCAGAAAAATACCTATTACCATGGCGTTTACATACACCACATATTCAGAGATCACATCTACATTATTTTTTAACCAGCTTCCCAGCGGTGTCATTAAAGCAAAGAAGGTGAGAAACAGGAATATTCTAGGTTTG
>CAYWAB010000253.1:0-1969 GCA_964456105.1 uncultured Christiangramia sp.
AAGTAAGGAAGGTATAGATTTTTCAGTAGATATTCACAAACAAATCGCTCTTGCTGCATACAGAGGTTCGGTAGATACTGCCAAAGAAAGAGGTGCTTTTTCCATTTTCGATTCAGAAAGAGAAAAGGAGAATCCATTCATCCTTAGACTAAAGGATGCTGATGAAAAGCTTTACTATGATATGCTGGAGTACGGAAGAAGAAACATCGCACTTCTCACCATCGCACCTACCGGAACAACCAGTCTTATGACACAAACCACTTCCGGGATCGAGCCCGTCTTCCTCCCGGTCTATAAAAGAAGGAGAAAGGTAAATCCAAATGATAAGGAAGCTAGAGTAGATTTCGTAGATGAGGTGGGAGATTCATGGGAAGAATACGTGGTTTTCCACCATAGATTCAAAGAATGGATGAGAGTTAAAGGTTACGATACAGAAAAGAATTATTCACAGGAAGAACTTGACAAGCTTGTTAAATTATCTCCATATTATCAGGCTACCTCGAACGATGTGGACTGGCTGAGCAAGGTAAAAATGCAGGGAGCCGTTCAAAAATGGATAGATCACTCAATTAGTGTGACCATTAACCTTCCAAATGATGTTAGCGAGGATCTGGTTGGCAAGCTCTACATGGAGGCCTGGGAAGCAGGTTGTAAAGGGGTTACCGTTTACCGTGACGGATCAAGATCTGGAGTTCTTATCTCTAACGAAGAGAAAAAAGAGGAAAAAACTGAAGAAACTCCTGGCGCTTTTCCATTAAAAAGACCTCAAACCCTAACTGCAGATGTTGTTAGATTCCAGAATAATAAGGATAAATGGATAGCATTTATCGGACTTGTTGATGGAAAGCCTTATGAGATCTTTACCGGATTTGCCGACGATGAGGAAGGAATACTTCTTCCACGCTGGGTAAATGAAGGATTGATCATTAAAAATCGTAATGAAGATGGCACATCTCGATATGATTTCCAATATGAGAACAAAAGAGGATACAAAACCACCATCGAAGGTCTTTCTCATAAGTTCAATCCTGAATACTGGAATTACGCAAAACTGATTTCAAGTACGCTTCGCCACGGAATGTCCATTGATAAGGTTGTAGATTTAATTAACAGCTTGCAATTGGACAGTGAATCAATTAATACCTGGAAGAACGGTGTTGTAAGAGCTCTTAAGCGTTTTATTGCAGACGGTACAGTTGCTAAAAAGGAGAAATGTAATAATTGTAATTCCTCAAATCTCATATACCAGGAAGGATGCCTGACCTGTAAGGACTGTGGTTCTTCCAAATGTGGTTAATTTCTGTTATAACTGCAAAAAAAGGTCCCGTTAAAACGGGACCTTTTTTATTTCCTAGTACCAATAATTATTCCAATCTCAAACTTCGTATTCCAACTTCATGAGATTCTTTTAGACTATCCTTTTTTATTCCAGGTCCTATAGAAAATTGTACACTTTCAACATTTTCCATATTTAGTTCTCCCTTGTAATTATGGTCGAAGAAGTATGGCAGGAAACCTGGATATGGCCTTGGCAGAGTTACTGTTTTTACTGGCTGCAATTCGTTGATATCAAAAACTATTTCACTGATCTCCGGTTTTAATTCGATTACTTTCCCATAAGCAGCGCCGTTATCCATTACCAAAGCTATTTGCAATTTTTCATTCTGGCCTGTTAAACTTCTGCCTTTTAGAATAAGTTTGTTCTTATTCGCAAGAGAACGTTTCCCTACCTTTTCCCGGAAATGGTAGCGAAATGAATAATCGTAAATAGGTGCTGCGTTCTGGTTTTCGATATCCTCTTTAAAAAGTTCATCTATCCTGACCTGAAATTCTGCTTTTCCATTTACAGGTATCACCTTATTTTCGGGATTCCATTGTCTCACAACTTTATCTGTATCCTCTGATGCCTGGAACAAATAGACCGGATCTTCCTTAACTTCGACTCTTGTTTCGAAAAATTCACTACTAT
>CAYWAB010000254.1:0-1428 GCA_964456105.1 uncultured Christiangramia sp.
GGCAAGAATGATAATTAAAAAAACTATAATTAGAAGTATAACAACCCATAATTTTGATCCTGAGGATTCTTTACGAGTTTCAGTGGATTGATTTCTCTTTTCTTCAGATTCTCGATGTTTCATTGGAATCGGTGCGGAACGTTCTTTATCTCTTTCTTCACTCATGACTATTATTTTCTATTAATTTAAGGAATTTTGCGCCTTTAAAAAGGCCGATAAAAAGTTTAACAAATTATTTTGGATGAAATTTCCAGATTTTGGCTTGCAAGGTTCTATCGATTTGTAGGTAAAGCAATAAAATCTTTTCATGTTTTCCTCTTTTTAAAGAAATTATCTCTAATGATTAATAATTTGAGTGAGATACACCGAAAGGTTAATTTCAATTTATTATTTCCGATATTTAATGTCCTTAAAGTAAAAATATGCAAGATTTAGAAATAAAATCAGCTTTACAGATCCTGAAACCCATAGAAGAGGTTTACGAAGCCATTATTGATCCCGAGAAGATGAAGAATTACTTTATCTCAGAGAGTAATGGCGAACTTAAGGAAGGAAATACCGTGATCTGGAAATTTCCTGAATTCGATGAAAGTTTTCCTATACAGGTTATCAGCACCAGGGAACCCGAAGTCATTATCTTCAACTGGGAAGGAGCGGCCGGCAAGACGCTTCAGGTAAAGATATAATTGGAAGCAAAAGAAGATGAAAAATCCCTCGTAAAAATAACGGAGGGAAAAATGGAAATTAACGAAGTAGGGATTGAATGGCTTAATCGAAACTCAGGTGGATGGGCCAATTTTCTGGCCTGCCTTAAAGCCTATCTGGAATATGATATCAACCTTAGAAAAGGCAGTTTCGATTTTATGAAATCATAACTTCTTTTGAAGTAATATAAAAAAGTAAGCCTCCCGAATCAGTTGATCCGGGAGGCTTTTAATTATAAGTATTTAAAAAATACCGGGTTTAAAATGTCGGAGACATTACATCATTCCTGGCATTCCGCCACCCATTCCGCCTGGCATTCCGCCACCTTTCTCATCCTCTGGAATGTCAATAAGTGCACATTCTGTAGTAAGGATCATTCCGGCTACAGAAGCAGCGTTTTCAAGGGCAACTCTAGTAACTTTCTTAGGATCGATGATACCGGCTTTCATCATATCAACATATTGATCTGTCTTGGCATCATATCCGTAATCTTTCTTGCCTTCAAGTACTTTGTTGATCACGACAGAGCCTTCGCCTCCTGCGTTCTCTACGATAGTTCTTAGAGGAGATTCTATAGCACGGGAGACAATCTGAACCCCAGTGCTCTCATCGTTATTCTCAGTCTTGATCTTGCTTAGTACAGCCTGAGCTCTTACCAAAGCAACACCCCCACCAGCTACGATACCTTCTTCAACCGCAGCTCTTGTAGCATGAAGTGCATCA
>CAYWAB010000254.1:1438-1816 GCA_964456105.1 uncultured Christiangramia sp.
GTACGGCTACACCTCCTGCAAGTTTAGCAAGACGCTCCTGAAGTTTTTCTTTATCATAATCTGAAGTAGTCGATTCGATCTGTGCTTTGATCTGGTTAACTCTGTTCTGAATATCTTCGTTCTTTCCAGATCCGTTAACGATAGTAGTATTATCCTTATCGATGGCTACTTTCTCTGCAGTACCAAGCATATCGATGGTAGCATTTTCAAGTGTGAAACCTCTTTCTTCAGAGATCACGGTACCACCGGTTAAGATAGCGATATCCTCTAACATTGCTTTTCTTCAGACACCAAAACCTGGACCATTAACAGCAGCGATCTTAAATGATCCACGAAGCTTTTTCACAACTAAAGTTGCAAGTGAATCTCCATCCACAT
>CAYWAB010000255.1:0-1801 GCA_964456105.1 uncultured Christiangramia sp.
AGAAATAAGAATGCTTACTTCATAAAGTATCAATACCTGAATGGCGACAATTATCTGACTTACAATATCAGGAGGTGTGATTATCGCAGATATTATCAAAACTATCACCAGTGCATATTTTCTATAGGTCCTAAGGAAATCTGGGGTAACAAGTCCAACCTTGGTGAGAAAATAGATCACGACGGGTAACTCGAATATAAGTCCGCTGGCCAGCACAGAAGCCCTAACCAGGCTGATATAGCTGCTTAGGTCAAAATCATTGAAAACAGTTTCACTTACCTGATATTTTCCCAGGAAATTAATAGAAAGCGGTGTCACTACATAATATCCAAAAAGGACCCCGAGAAAGAAAAGCAGGGAGGTCACAAAAATAAAGCCTTTTGCGTATTTCCTTTCATTGGAATGCATCGCCGGAGCAACAAATTTCCAGAATTCATAGATAACATAAGGGAAGGCAATGATAAATCCTGCAGTGATAGAGGTCCATACGTGAGCAGAGAATTGTCCACCCATGGTTCTACTCTGTATCCTGAAGGGCATTTCTTCGAAGCAAAAGCCGCCATCTATACCAATGTAACCTGATATTTTGCAAAGCATATCATAGGAGAAGAAATCACCCCTAGACGGACCAAAAAGCAAAACGTCAAAAATGAATCCTTTTAAAAGGAACGCGACAGAACCTGCTATTACTACTGCAAGGACTGCCCTGATAAGATGCCATCTTAGTTCTTCAAGATGGTCTAAAAATGACATTTCATTCTCAGGATCTTCCTGTGGACCTATCTTTTGCATCATAAAATTCCTTCTCTGATTAGATTGTGCAGATGAACCACGCCTGTGTATTTTCCTTTGTTAACGGCAAGTAACTGGGATATTTTATTTTTTTCGAGGATATCCAGTGCTTCCACGGCGAGATTGGATTCTTCTATGGTCTTAGGATTTTTGCTCATAATATCCTTTACCTTTAAACCTTTAATTTCTGAATGGTTTTTCAACATTCTTCGAATATCACCATCTGTTATGATACCTACAATTTTTCCTTCCTCCAAAACCGCGGTAACTCCTAGCATTTTTTCGGAAATTTCAATGATCGCGTTGGCAACATTAGTTTCCGGAGTTACTTCCGGTTTCAAATTCTGGGAAACAATATCGCTTACTCTTAAATAAAGTTTTTTTCCGAGGCTGCCACCGGGATGATATTTTGCAAAATCCTTGCTCGTGAAGCCTTTCAGGTTAAGTAGGCATACAGCCAGAGCATCTCCCATTACCATCTGTGCCGTAGTGCTGGTAGTAGGAGCTAGATTATTTGGACAGGCTTCCTTTTCTACGTAGCAATTCAAAATATAATCAGCTTCTTTCGCTAAATAAGACTCTTTGTTAGCTGTTAAGGCGATAAGAGTATTGTTGAAATTCTTTATTAAAGGAACCAGGACTTTGATCTCCGGACTGTTTCCACTCTTTGAAATACATATTACTATATCATCACTTTGCACAATTCCAAGATCTCCGTGGATCGCATCAGCTGCATGCATAAAAATAGAAGGAGTGCCGGTAGAATTAAGTGTGGCAACAATTTTGTTAGCTATTATTGCACTCTTACCTATTCCGGTAACCACAACACGGCCTTTGGACTTGTAAATGGTTTCTACCGCCTGGGTAAAGTTGTCGTCGATAAAATTTTTGAGGTTGGCAATTGCGTCTGCTTCGTTGGAAATTGTTTCTTTTGCAGCGGAAATGATTTGATTGCTAAGTTTCAAATTAGATTAAATTATGAATTGCAGGTACTAAAGAAATATGTATA
>CAYWAB010000256.1:0-1740 GCA_964456105.1 uncultured Christiangramia sp.
CTATGGGATCACGGTTTACCAGGAGCAGGTGATGCTGCTCTCGCAGAAGTTAGCCGGATTCAGTAAGGGTGAAGCGGATATGCTTCGAAAGGCTATGGGTAAAAAGATCGCTGCGCTGCTTGCTCAGTTAAAACCCAAATTTATTGATGGAGGGAAGGAAAAAGGTCATCCTGAAGAGGTCCTTGAAAAAATATGGAAAGACTGGGAAGCATTTGCTTCTTATGCATTTAATAAATCTCATTCCACCTGTTATGCTTGGATAGCCTACCAGACAGCCTATTTAAAGGCACATTACCCTGCTGAATATATGGCGGCTGTTCTCTCGAACAATATGAATGACATCAAGCAGGTAACCTTCTTCATGGAGGAATGTAAGCGAATGAAACTTAAAGTTCTCGGGCCCGATGTTAATGAATCCTACTATAAGTTCTCTGTAAACAAGAACAATGCGGTTCGATTCGGGATGGGTGCGATCAAAGGAGTTGGAGCAGGAGCTGTTGCGACGATCGTGGAGAACAGGAAGACCAAAGAAGGGCCTTACAGATCCATTTTCGATATGGCCAAACGAATAGACCTCAGGGCTGCGAACAAAAAAGCTTTTGAAAATCTTGCCCTGGCCGGTGGCTTCGATGGTTTTGGAGGTACTCACAGAGCGCAGTACTTCCATGATGATGGTACCGGAATGAGCTTTCTGGAAAAAGTGGTTAAATACGCCCAGAAGTTTCAGGAAAATCAGAATTCATCACAGGTCAGTCTTTTCGGTGAAGCCAGTGATGTCCAGATTCCAGAACCGGAAGTTCCGCCTTGTGAAGAATGGGGAACCATGGAGAAATTAAGACGGGAAAAAGAGGTAGTAGGGATCTATATTTCCGGTCATCCATTGGATGATTTCAAGATAGAGATGAACTATTTCTGTAATGGAAAATTATCAGACTTCAGGGATCTCGAAGCTATCGTGAACCGGGATCTGACTATAGGAGGAGTAGTTACAGATGTGCAACACCGCGTTTCAAAGAATGGTAAAGGATGGGCGATATTTACCGTAGAGGATTACGATGACTCCTATGAGTTCAAGATCTTCGGAGAGGAATATCTAAGGATGAAACATTTCTTTGTACCGAATAACTTTATACATATGAAAGTTTTCGTCAAAGAAGGCTGGACCAATAAGGATACTGGTAAGAAAGGAGAGCCCAGGATCCAGTTCAGGGAAATTAATCTGTTACACGACATAATGGATAAGTATGCAAAAAAACTTACTATTCAGCTGAATATTGACGATCTGAAACAGGAAAAGATCCAGTGGTTAAAGGAATTCTTCGTTTCCCATAAGGGAGAAAGTCATTTGAATTTCGTGGTCTATGAAATGAAGGAACAGGTTAAATTACATATGCCAAGCAGGAAGCATAAGATAAAGATCTCACAGGAATTGATCGAAATGCTTGAGACGGAACAGTTCATGTATAAATTGAATTAAGAAACTGATAGCTGTAAATCCAAGCGTAGATAAATTGGTGAATTAATTGCTATTAATAAGGAAGAATTAAATCAGATAAGACCAACCAATACGCGTATAGTCAAATATAATATTGGTGGTGTAAGGATTAATTATTTTATTGACTATTTTTACAAATCAAATTAAAAACATAGAAAAATAACATATTATGGCTGTTGAAATAACCGACGCAAATTTTGAAGAACAGGTTTTAAAAAGCGATAAACCTGTAATGGTAGACTTTT
>CAYWAB010000257.1:0-1739 GCA_964456105.1 uncultured Christiangramia sp.
CACCATTAGAAATTAAATAAGTATCTTCATCAGGAAAAGCAGCTCGTTTGCAATTTTAAATTCGATAAATGGAGAAAATCTGGATCATAGCAATCTCGGTCTTTTTAATAAGTCTGTTCATTTACTGGCGGGTGATGAGTTATTACAGCAAAAGAGAATTGGGTAATAAAATGCACAAGCAATGGAATTCCAGGCTATATTTCTGGCAGGGCGCCATCTTCACCAGTACCGGGATCACATTCCTGGTAATGTTCGTCTTAAAATGGGCAAATGTTGTGAAATTTTAAAGACGACAGCTAGATAAACCAGACCGTTAGTTTGGTTATATTCTGTTAACCCGGGACCGGATTTCCGGATTCAGAATCTTTTCGGGCGCCTGGCTTGCCCGGTTGCAATTATTCCCTATTTTCGTGGTCATTATAAATTCCGGCCTTTTTCCTGGCTCCTCAATTTTTTAATATCAATCAATTTCCCCCGTTTATCATGTACAAAAAAGTATTCCTATGCCTTCTTCTGGCAGTCCCGGTATTGTTTTCATCCTGCCAGAAAGAAGATGAGTTACCTCCAATTGACTATTCAATAGATTCCAGCCTTTCTTTTGAGCTGATAAGTCAGCATGAAAATGGATGGATCAAGGAAGGTCGGAACCATTCAGGGATGGACCAGCCCTCGGAAGAATTCGAATATTACGAGAACGGATATATTAAATCGGCTAAAGTTTATGCCAGTTATCCGCAGCAGCACCTGTATATGGAAGTAAGCCGTAGTGAGAACAATAAGCCGCTCTGGTCCAAATATTATACGCCGGAAGGTGATCTGTGGTTCGAGACCGAATATGACAACGGACTTCCCTCTGTAAAAAAAGTATATAGTGAAGAGGGTACTTCGGTACATAGTTTCATCAACGGGGAGCTGGCGTCGGTTGAATTTACCGCGGCCGATGATAGCAGTAGCAGCATCATCACCTATGATAAAGCCGCCGGAACGCGTAATGTAAAGATCACCAGAAACGGAGCGCTCATCATGGACGAAACCTATCCCTACCAGGAGCAGGTTGGTTCGGGAGTGTACACCAGCACCCATGTGCCGGTAGCCAATCCTTTTGGCGATACAAAGACCTCCTTTTACACTCTTAATGAGGCATTTCAGCAAAGTCCGGTCTGGGAATTCGATGCCGATCCCATAGATAGCATGTTTCCTTACCGTTATTACGATACGTCCTACTATCCCGGAGATTATTTCGCTACCAGGTTTGCCGTAAGCACTTACCTCTACCAGTCCATCATCGAACAGTACCCGGTTACCGAAAATGGTGTCCTCATAGCCGGTGCCCAATATGTAAAAGGTTTCGATCGTTTTGAGGACAGCTGGGAAGTAAGGGATTCACTGGAGCAGGTTTATAATGAAGATCCGGAACTCTATAAACTGAAATACGGGGATCAATATGCAGAAATGAAGGGATACGGGCAGAGCTTTATCGTGATAGGGGCCATTCGTAACCTGCCTTCAGATAACCAGGTCGCCGACGAGATTAAGGGACTGGCGAAACGAAAAATGATGAGTTTGCTTTACGGCCATGCCGGGCTCACTGCCGGCGAGCAGGAGATCCTGGATAAGGTGTGGTTCGAGGTGAAGTTCTTTTCCACCCTCAAAGAGCATCTTAACGGTGTGGTGATAGATTCCAGGGAAGATTACCAGCAGGCGAATCAGAAAGTTAATGATGCTGAACTATCGGTGAT
>CAYWAB010000258.1:0-1574 GCA_964456105.1 uncultured Christiangramia sp.
ATGAATTTTGGAGACAGTACTTCAGAAGAGACTATAAAGGTAGAGAATGATCCAAGACTTGAGGTCTCTGCAAAAAATTCAGAGGAAGTATACACCAGCTTGAAAAAACTTGAGCAAATGACACAAACCGCGGCCGATGCCGTTACCCAGCTTGTTCAGAGCAAGAATATCGCAGAAAGGTTTAATAAAGATCTTAAAGAGCAGAAAAATGGGGAGGAGATTTATAAAGAGGAGCTTGAGAAAAATAAAGAGATCATCAAATCTATTGAAGAGATCATCGCTTTATACCTTGGTACAGTAGATGAAAGACAGGGTCTTGTGCGTAATAATGAGCAAACGGTGATGGAACGCATCGGTAATGCAAACTGGTATGTGGAAAGCCGCCAAAATGGACTTACCGAAACGGAAAAGACGTTGATCACGCATGCCCGTGAAGAACTAAAAGAAGCCTTGGAAGTGACTAATAAATTTTTCAAAGAAGAATGGCCATCCTATCGTTCAGAAATGGAAGGATTGAAACTTCCCGTATTCAAGGAAACTGAGACTTTTGAAATAGGTAACTAATAATCATATTTCCAATTCAAAGCCTCGCTATTCGCGGGGCTTTTTTTATATAATGCCTTTCCTTCTGGAATGATTTATAGCCTTCTCACTATTTCTGAAATAACAGGTGCTTACATCAAGTGATTCTATATTGGAAAGTACCCGTTGCACCTTTTTCTTTTTCTTATGTGAAGTCTGCCGGATATAAATAGCCCTTATATTCTTAGGAAAAGTTTTACATACACGCTCATACAGAAAAGGATCATGCTGAGAGTCATCACCGAGTAAGACATACTGTAAGTTAGGGTAAAAAGAAATGATATCCTTGATCTTGGTGTACTTATGATCATGGTTACCCCTACCCGATTTAATGAAATCCCTAAGCCCCGATTTAATTTTCTTTAGTTTGATAACTGCTTTAGGAAGATCATGCAAAGTAGCGAATTCATCAATGAAGTCATATAGATTCCACTCACTGCTGGAAACATAAAAGAATGAATTGGATGCTTGTTGATTGTCCTGACCTGCAAGACTTAGTTTCTTGTAATGCTTAACCACATCTTCAAATATCTTCCTCTTATTGATATTTTTGGAGAGCATTACATATAACTTCTTAAAGAAAGAATTGCTGTGAGAGATTAGAAAGGTATCATCTATATCGGATATGATCCCCATTTTACTGGGATATGGTTTTAATAACTGTCCTTTCTCAATAATTCCGAATTCATACATTTTACAGGTAACCTCATAGTCATGCCAGCCAGGTTCAAGATCGCTAGAATCATATGGGATGGTAAATCTAAAGTATCCATCGTCAAGTGTCTTGGTAGTTACTTGAAGATCTTTAAATTTCAGATGAATTTTAAAGTTCTTGAGAGGTTTTATCCTAAATTTATGAAGAATCGCATAAGCATGCTTAATTCCTTTTTTTTCCAGGCTATATTTATCAGGTGCCCAGGATTCAAATAGATGTCCATAAACCACAAGTTCCTGGTCATTTACATATCCCCGGTACAATTGCAGATCTAACC
>CAYWAB010000259.1:0-1573 GCA_964456105.1 uncultured Christiangramia sp.
GAGCGAATTAAAACAAGCAAAATCTGATTTAGTTTCAGTTTTCAGTAAAGACGGTCTTGAACCTATCGTAAAGAAGTTAGATGAACTTGGAATTACTATCTATTCTACCGGGGGGACCGAAAAATTCATCCGCGATCTAGGCGTAGAAGTGATCCCGGTTGAAGACATCACTTCTTATCCTTCTATTTTAGGTGGAAGAGTAAAGACCCTTCACCCAAAAGTTTTTGGCGGAATTCTTAACCGCCAGGATAATGAGGGCGACGTAAAAGAACTGGAACAATATGAAATTCCTCAAATCGACATTGTGATTGTAGACCTATATCCATTCGAGAAGACGGTAGCCTCTGGCGCCTCAGAGCAGGATATTATTGAAAAGATAGATATTGGTGGGATCTCGCTAATAAGAGCTGCTGCTAAAAATTTCAAGGATGTCACCTGCGTTTCCTCTGTAGATGACTACCAGGAATTTCTTGATCTTCTGAAGGAGAAAGATGGAAAGACAAGTCTTAAGGATAGAAAGAGGTTTGCCACTAAAGCCTTTAATATTTCCTCTCATTACGATTCGGCTATTTTCAATTACTTCAACCAGGAAGGTGAAGTTAGCGCTTTCAAACAAAGTGAGATTAAGGGACAGGAACTTAGATATGGAGAAAATCCACATCAGAAAGGAATGTTCTACGGAGATTTCGATGCTTTATTTGATAAACTCCACGGAAAAGAATTATCTTATAACAACCTGCTTGATGTAGATGCAGCAGTTAACCTGATGAACGAGTTCAAAGGAGAGGCTCCAACTTTTGCGATCCTTAAGCATAATAATGCCTGCGGATTGGCTCAAAGAGATAGCATCTACCAGGCTTATGTGGATGCCTTGGCTGGAGACCCGGTTTCCGCATTCGGAGGAATATTGATCAGTAATACTGAAATTGATGCAGAAACCGCCGAAGAGATCCATAAACTTTTCTGTGAAGTGGTGATCGCTCCATCTTTTTCCAAAAAAGCCTTGGAAACCCTTAAAGCTAAAAAGAATAGAATTCTTTTAGTACTTAAAGAAACTGAGCTTCCAAAAGACCAGGTTAGGACCTGCCTGAATGGAGTTCTTGTACAGGACAAGGATCTTAAAACTGATGCTTCGGAAGACCTTGAACAGGTTACAGATAAAAAACCAAGTGATGAAGAGTTATCTGATATGATATTCGCATCCAAGATCTGTAAACACACTAAATCGAATACCATCGTCCTGGCTAAGAACAAACAACTTTGTGCCAGCGGGACGGGACAAACTTCCCGTGTTGATGCTTTAAAGCAAAGTATAGAGAAGGCCAGATCTTTCAATTTTGATCTTAATGGAGCAGTAATGGCCAGTGATGCCTTTTTCCCGTTTCCGGATTGTGTGGAAATTGCAGGAAATGAAGGAATCACTGCGGTAATCCAACCTGGAGGATCGATCAAGGACCAGCTGAGTATAGATTATTGCAATGAAAATAAAATAGCAATGGTGATGACTGGAACTCGCCATTTTAAACATTAATTTTTAGTACATTTACCAAACCTCAATACTTATAATACACTA